>NZ_JASCPQ010000112.1:0-15439 GCF_029959305.1 Pseudomonas sp. PS01297 | reverse complement strand
CGCTCCCCCCCCTTTTTTTACCAACAAAAAACCCCCGCGCGCAACCCCCGCTCCTACAGGGCCAGGTGATTTGCAGGCATAAAAAAACGCCAACCCTTTGGGGGTTGGCGTTTTTTTCACAGCGCCGCAGGTTTACTCAGGCTTGCGACGACCAAAGCCTGGACGCTGACCGGAACCGGACGGCGCGCCACGACGCTTACCGGACGGCGCATCATCAACCAGCTTCGGGCCCGAGCGCGTCGGCTTGGCCGGGCGCTTGCTGATTTCGCTTGGACGCTCGGCGATGGGTGCACCGCGACCTGCTGGTACACGGTCAGTGCGGCCAGACGGCTTGCGGGCCGGACGGGCAGACTCATCACGGGCCGGACGACCTGGACGCTCACCTTCGATGTGCGGTTGACGCGCTGGACGCGGCGCAGCCGGTTCACCATTGGCCGGGCGCAAGGTGCGTGCAACACGGTCAGCACGCGGTACCGGGCGCGACGACTTGCGCTGCATACGCTCAAGCTTGTCTTTGCTCTTGGCGTTCATTTCAGGCAAAGCAACCGGCGTGAGGCCGACTTCAGCACTGAGAATGTCGATTTCGTACTGGCTCATTTCGCGCCAGCGACCCATCGGCAGGTCAGAGTTGAGGAACACCGGACCGAAACGCACACGCTTCAGACGGCTGACCACCAGACCCTGGGATTCCCACAAACGACGTACTTCACGGTTACGGCCTTCCATCACCACGCAGTGGTACCAATGGTTGAAGCCTTCACCGCCTGGCGCTTGCTTGATGTCGGTGAAACGCGCAGGGCCGTCTTCCAGCACCACGCCCGCCTTGAGGCGTTCGATCATCTCGTCATCGACTTCGCCACGCACACGTACCGCGTATTCACGGTCCATTTCGTAGGAAGGGTGCATCAGGCGGTTAGCCAGTTCACCGTCGGTGGTGAACATCAGCAAGCCGGTGGTGTTGATGTCGAGACGACCGATGTTGATCCAGCGGCCTTCTTTTGGACGCGGCAGCTTGTCAAACACGGTCGGACGGCCTTCCGGGTCGTCACGGGTGCAGATTTCGCCGTCGGGTTTGTTGTACATGATCACGCGGCGCACCGATTCGGCGGCCTCTTCACGCTTGATCACCTTGCCATCGATGGAGATGGCGTCATGCAGATCTACGCGCAACCCAAGGGTTGCATCCTTGCCATTGACCTTGATGCGGCCTTGGCTGATCCAGCTTTCTACGTCGCGGCGCGAGCCGACGCCGATACGGGCGAGTACTTTTTGCAGTTTTTCGCCTGCCGGGCCAATTTCCTGGCTGTCTTTAGGGTCTAGATCACTCATCTGGGCACCTCCCGGTGTGTCAACTCAGGCATGGCCTGAGGTGTTAAAAATTAAGCCCTGCTGCTCGAACGAGCGCGTGGGGGTCGCGAATCATACGCGGATGTTGGCCATTGCGCATCAATGTCGGGTGATGAAGGCGCCGACTTACTTCTTTTTCCGCCGACCGGTGGCCTTCAGGGTCTGCAAACGCAGGGAGGCTTCGGCCAGCACGGCGCGTTTTTCATCCTTGTCGAGTTTCTTCCAGCTTTTGATTTCACGCTTGCTGCGCCCACAGCCGATGCAGATGTCATCGGTGAATTTGCAGAGGCTGATGCAGGGGTCTTTCATGGTGGAAACTCCCAAAATCCCTGTAGGAGCGAGCTTGTCTCGCGATCTTTTGATCTTTAAAAGCTCGCGAGGCAAGCTCGCTTGTACAAGAGGGCGTCAGTCTTCGAGATCGCGGCGTTCCTGTTCGATAGCGTCGGCCAGAGCTCGGGCTTCGAGTTCTTCCTCACTCAGGGTGGCCCGCGCTTCCAGGGCCGCGACGGCAGCACGCAAGCGATCACGCGCCAGCTCTGCCGCACTGAGCCGTGGCTCGGCCTCAGGTTGCGGTTCTGGCTCAGGCTGCGGTTCTGGCTCAGGCTGCGGTTCTGGCTCTTGCTCTTCACTTGCCGGTTGCAGCTCCTCGCTGACTACTGCCTCCTCCCTCAACAAGTCATCAAAGTCAGTTTTAAGACCTTCTTCCATCGAGTCCAGTTCCACCAGCAAGGTGCGGAAGCTGGTTTCGTCCTTGGGCTCTTCCGGCTCCAGGCTTTCGTCTGCCAGGGCTTGCAGGTGCTCGGGCACAGGGGCGTCGTCGAAGTCGAGGATCGGGTCGGGCTCCAGCTCGCGCAGTTCGGCCAACGGTGGCAAATCGTCGAGGTTTTGCAGGTTGAAGTGGTCCAGAAACGCCTTGGTGGTCGCAAACATCGCCGGTTTACCCGGCACGTCGCGGTAGCCCACTACACGGATCCATTCGCGCTCCAGCAGGGTTTTGACGATGTGGCTGTTGACCGCCACGCCGCGCACGTCTTCGATCTCGCCACGGGTGATGGGCTGGCGATAGGCAATCAATGCCATGGTTTCGAGCATCGCCCGTGAATAACGCTGCGGGCGCTCTTCCCACAGCCGCCCGACCCACGGCGAAAACTTCTCGCGGATTTGCAGGCGATAGCCCGAGGCGACTTCCTTGAGTTCAAAGGCGCGGCCATCGCACGACTTGCGCAGCACATCGAGAGCCTTTTTGAACACGGGCGGTTCAGGCCGTTCGCTCTCGTCAAACAGCTCAAACAGTCGCTCCAGGCTTTGCGGCTTTCCAGAGGCCAACAAGAAGGCCTCCAGCAGCGGTGCCAGTTCGCGGGGTTCAGTCAAATTCATGGTTTTAGCTCTTTATTCGGCTCGCGCCCGCACGTGGATGGCCGTGAAGGGCTCATTTTGCACCAACTCGACCAGCGACTCTTTGACCAGCTCAAGAATGGCCATAAAGGTCACGACCACGCCCAAACGCCCTTCTTCTACGGTGAACAGCTCAACAAACGGCACAAAACCGCCGCCTTTGAGACGCTCAAGTACTTCACTCATGCGCTCTCGCGTGGACAGGGCCTCACGGCTGACCTGATGGCTTTCGAACATGTCGGTGCGGCGCAGCACTTCGGCCATGGACATCAGCAATTCTTCAAGCGCGACGTCGGGCACCAGCTTGCGCGCACGCGCTTCGGGAGCATCGAGTTTGGGCACGATGATGTCGCGCCCTACCCGGCTCAAGCCATCAATGCCTTCCGCTGCCGCCTTGAATCGCTCGTATTGCTGCAAGCGGCGGATCAGCTCAGCACGCGGATCGCCTTCTTCCTCTTCGACCTCGGCCGAGCGCGGCAGGAGCATGCGTGACTTGATTTCGGCCAGCATCGCGGCCATCACCAAATACTCGGCGGCCAGCTCAAGGCGCACGGTTTTCATCAGCTCGACATAGCCCATGTACTGGCGTGTGATTTCCGCCACGGGAATGTCCAGGATGTCGATGTTCTGTTTGCGGATCAGGTACAGCAGCAAGTCGAGCGGGCCTTCAAACGCGTCAAGAAACACCTCCAGCGCGTCCGGGGGGATGTACAGGTCCATCGGCATTTGAATAACGGCCTGGCCATAGACCATGGCAAAAGGCAGCTCTTGCTGGGCACCGGCTTGATCATCAACCGCTTCTACTACGTCCAGGTCTGACATCAGGCCTCGACCATAAACGGCGTCGGATCACCACAACCTACCCGTACGATTTCGGGCTCGTCATTAACCAGATTAATCACGGTCGAGGCCTTATTGCCGCCAAAACCGCCATCAATAATCAGATCGACGTGTTTTTCCAGCACATCGCGAATGAGGTACGGGTCTTCCATCGGCTCGGTTTCACCCGGCAGGATCAGCGTGACACTCATCAGTGGCTCGCCCAGTTCTTCGAGCAATGCCAGGGCAATGGGATGCTGCGGCACGCGCATGCCAATGGTGCGACGCTTGGGGTGCAGCAACAAACGCGGAACGTCACGGGTGGCGTTGAGGATGAAGGTGTACGGTCCCGGCGTGTGCGTCTTGAGCAAACGGAACACCTCGGTATCAACCTTGGCAAACAAGCCCAGTTGCGACAACCCCGAACACATCAAGGTGAAGTTGTGTTTGTCATCCAGGTTACGCAGGCGCTTGATCCGCTCGATCGCAGACTTGTCGCCCATCTGGCATCCCACTGCGTAGGACGAGTCGGTGGGGTAGATCACCACGCCACCCTTGCGGATGATCTCGACTGCCTGTTTGATCAGGCGCGACTGTGGGTTTTCCGGATGAATCTGGAAAAATTGACTCACGTTATGTTCCTGTTCAGTCGGTGGCAGCAGGCTGGTCATATTTGAATCGACACCACAATGGCGGCAGATCTTCCGGGATTGGGCGATATTCGCCGATCTCGGACCAACCTCCAGGGCCATGAAAATCACTGCCGGCACTGACCAGCAGACCAAATTCACGCGCCAGAATCGCCAGGCTGCCCACCTGATCGGCAGGTTGGTAGCCATTGACGACCTCAATCGCGTGACCTCCCGCTTGAATATAGTCGCCAATCAGCCGACGTCGCTTGCTGCGCGTGAAATCGTAGTGCGACGGGTGCGCCAGGCTCACCCAGGCACCGGCTGCACGCAAGGTGCCGACGGTCTCTTCAAGGGTCGGCCAATGCTGCTTGACGTCGCCCAGCTTGCCAGCGCCCAGCCATTTGCGGAACGCTTCGGCACGGTCTTTAACGTACCCGGCCTCGACCAGATAGTCGGCAAAGTGCGGCCGGGCCGGGGCATTGCCGCTGTCGCCCAAGCCTTGTTGAATGGCCCGCGCGCCTTCCAGCGCGCCGGGCATGCCTTTAAGGGCGAGCTTGCGGCTGATTTCTTCTGCGCGCAGCCAACGGCCTTCATGCAGTTTGGAGATGGCCTCAAGCAAGGCCGGTGCCTGGGTATCAAACCCGTAACCCAGCACATGAATGGTCGCGCCACCCCAGGTACACGACAATTCAATGCCGTTTATCAGCGTCATGCTCAAAGCCAGCGCCGCTGCGCGGGCTTCTTCGAGGCCTTCAAGTGTATCGTGATCGGTCAGGGCCAGGACTCGCACACCTTTCTCGAACGCACGCGCAACCAGTGCCGCCGGCGCCAAAGCGCCATCAGATGCCGTGCTATGACAATGCAAGTCTATTTCCACGGGGATTTAATAACCTCTAGCTGACGCTTTCGCTGTCATTGATGTTTGTTATTATGCCGCCACATCCTGCTTCTGGCTGCCACTGTGAAACAATTCATCGACTTCATCCCGCTGTTACTGTTTTTCGTTGTCTACAAAATCGAACCACGCGTCGTCGATTTCGCCGGGCATAGCCTGACGGTCGGGGGCATCTTCAGCGCGACAGCGATGTTGATCCTCAGCTCGGTGGTGGTTTACGGCATTCTGTTCATCAAGCAGCGCAAGCTCGAAAAGAGCCAGTGGCTGACCCTGATCGCCTGCCTGGTATTTGGCAGCCTGACCTTGGCCTTCCACAGCGAAACCTTCCTTAAATGGAAGGCGCCGGTGGTGAACTGGCTGTTTGCCGTGGCGTTTGCCGGTAGCCATTTCATTGGCGACAAGCCGCTGATCAAACGCATCATGGGCCACGCGCTGACCCTGCCGGACGCTGTCTGGACGCGCCTGAACGTGGCCTGGATCGGCTTCTTCCTGTTCTGCGGTGCGGCCAACCTGTTTGTGGCCTTCACTTATCAGAGCATTTGGGTCGACTTCAAAGTCTTCGGCAGCCTGGGCATGACCGTGTTGTTCCTGGTTGCTCAGGGTATTTATCTGTCGCGCCACCTGCATGACACCGATTCTGCACCGACCAACACCAAATCCGAGGACTGACATGCTCTACGCAATCATTTCCACCGACGTTGCCGACTCCCTTGAAAAACGCCTGGCCGCACGCCCGGCGCACCTTGAGCGCCTGCAAGCACTGCAAAAGGAAGGCCGTGTCGTTCTGGCTGGCCCGCACCCGGCCATCGACAGCAATGACCCCGGCCCGGCCGGTTTCACTGGCAGCCTGGTGGTCGCTGAGTTCGACTCCCTGGTAGCTGCCCAGGCATGGGCTGACGCGGACCCTTACGTGGCTGCTGGCGTGTACGCCAATGTCATCGTCAAGCCGTTCAAGAAAGTCCTGCCCTAATCGCGGTATTTTTTGCCGGTCGCCGACGCGCAAAGCGTCGGCACTGGCTAAATCGAGTAAGACATGAGCGACCTGTTACTGATAGATGATGACCAGGAGCTGTGTGAGCTTCTGAGCAGTTGGTTAAGCCAGGAAGGCTTCCAGGTACGCGCTTGCCACGACGGTCTGAGCGCCCGCAAGGCGTTGCTCGAGGCCAGCCCCGATGCGGTGGTGCTGGACGTGATGCTGCCCGACGGCAGTGGTCTGGAGCTGCTCAAGCAACTGCGCAACGACCACCCTGACCTGCCCGTGCTGATGCTGTCGGCCCGTGGCGAACCGCTGGACCGTATTCTCGGCCTCGAACTGGGCGCCGATGACTACCTGGCCAAACCCTGTGACCCTCGCGAACTGACCGCCCGCTTGCGCGCTGTCTTGCGCCGCAGCCACCCGGCCGCCGTGTCCACCCAACTGGAGCTGGGCGATTTGTGTTTCAGCCCGGCGCGGGGCGTGGTCACCATCGACGAACATGACATTCCCCTGACCGTATCTGAAAGCCGCCTGCTTGAGGCGTTGCTGCGCCAGCCCGGCGAGCCGCTGGACAAACAGGAACTGGCGCAAATTGCCCTGGGCCGCAAGCTGACTTTGTACGACCGCAGCCTCGACATGCACGTGAGCAACCTGCGCAAAAAGATCGGCCCCCACCCCGATGGCCGCCCACGCATCATGGCCCTGCGCAGCCGCGGCTATTTTTATAGCGCATAAGAACCTGTAGCCGCTGCCGAGGCTCGAGGCTGCGATGTGGGCCGCAGGACCACCGCCAAGGGCCGCTTCGCCCCCCATCGCAGCCTCGTACCTCGTCAGCGGCTACAGGGTTTTCGCAGGATTTGGCGTTATGTAAACCTCGCACCAAAACGTCTTTACCTAAGCTTTACGCTCGACTGACAGCCATTGACCTTGATCTCCCTAAACTGGGCGCATCCGGATTCACCGGAACCGTACTAAGGAGACACACCATGCGTAAGACTCTAATTGCTCTGATGTTTGCTGCAGCCCTGCCAACCGTCGCAATGGCCATGCCTGGTGGTGACGGCCCAATGGGTCCACGTCACGGCGGTGAGCACGGTCGCGGCGATGCCCCTTACAGCCAACTGGACCTGAGCCGCGAACAGCGCCAGCAGATCGGCAAGTTGATGGGCGAGCAAATGCACGAACGTAAACAACTGGTTGAGAAGTACCTGGAAAAACTCCCGGCGGCTGATCAAAAGGCGCTGAAAGACGAAATCGCTGCCAAGCATCAGAAAACCCAGAGCGATATTCGTGCGCTGCTCAAGCCTGATCAGCAAAAAACCTTTGATGAATTGCAAAAAAAACGCGCTGAACGCCAAGCAGAATGGAAACAGTTCAAGGAGTGGAAAGCTCAGCAGGCTCCAAAAGCGCAATAATCTAGTCTGTTACCAAGCCCAACGGCCCCCCGGTCGTTGGGCTTTGGTCGTTTCAACCCTTTACCTGTGAGGATTTACTGTGCGTTCACTGTTTTGGCGGATTCTGGCCAGTTTTTGGCTGGCGATAGCCTTGGTCGCAGGGCTCTCGATTCTGTTGGGGCATATGCTCAATCAGGACGCCTGGATCCTCAGTCGCCACCCCGGCCTGCATAATCTGGCGCAACAGTGGACCGAACGTTTTGAAACCCAAGGCCCTGACGCTGCCCAGGATTTCCTCGAACGGCGCAAGCGTCGTTATCACATTGACGTCCAGGTGCTTAACGAAAGCGGCGACCCGGTGGTGGAAGGGACCTTTCCACGCCGCGCTGCGGTTTGGGAAGCCCGTCAGGGGCGCGGCAAGGAGCAACTGCCGTGGCGCCGCCTGACCGTCGAATACACCAGCCCCAAGACCGCCGAAACCTACTTGCTGATTTACCGCATCCCGCACCCGGAGCTGGACGCCTGGCATCGCCAAAGCCTGATCTGGCCGCTGAGCGCGCTGGGGATTGCGCTGGTGGTGCTGACCTTGTTCAGCTTGCTGGTCACGCTGTCGATCACCCGCCCACTGAGCCGCCTGCGCGGGGCCGTGCACGATTTGGGGCAAACCACCTATCAGCAAAACAGCCTGGCGCAACTCGCATCACGGCGTGATGAGTTTGGCGTGCTGGCCACTGACTTCAACCGTATGGGCGCCCGCCTGCAAAGTTTGATCGGCAGCCAGCGCCAACTGCTGCGCGATGTGTCCCACGAATTGCGCTCACCGCTGGCACGTTTGCGCATCGCATTGGCGTTGGCCGAACGGGCCGGGCCAGAAGAACGCGAAAAGCTCTGGCCACGCCTGACCCGCGAGTGCGACCGCCTGGAATCATTGATCAGCGAAATTCTCGCGCTGGCCAGGGTTGATGCCGATCAGGCGAGCGCCGAGCCCATTGAGCTGAACCCCTTGCTCGCCACTGTCCAGAAAGATGCCTCACTGGCCGCCCCCGAGCAACGAGTGCAACTCAATGCCGAGCCTGACCTGAGCATCAGCGGTTGGCCGACCATGATCGAACGCGCCGTAGACAACCTGCTGCGCAACGCTCAGCGCTTCAACCCGCCAGAACAACCGATTGAATTGACCGCGCAACGCTCGGGCGACCATATCGCCATCAGCGTGCGCGATCACGGCCCGGGGGTGGCTAAAGAGTATTTGGCGCATCTGGGCGAGCCGTTCTTCCGGGCACCGGGCCAAACGGCGGCAGGCCATGGGCTAGGCCTGGCGATTGCCCGCCGTGCGGCAGAACGCCATGGCGGCAGGTTGCTGCTGGACAATCACCCGCAGGGCGGGTTTGTTGCCACGCTGGAGTTGCCGTTGGAGCCTAATGCCACTTAGCGAGCTTGATTCGCGATCTTTTAAAGGTCAAAAGATCGCGAGGCAAGCTCGCTCATGCAGTAAACGCTTAGGCTGACCAGGCTTTGACGAATTCGGCGCTGTTCACTTTTGGTGCATCACGCAGTTCGTTCTGCGGGGTGCCCAAATACAGGAACGCAACCACTTCTTCGCCGTCTTCCAGCCCCAGGCCCTTGGCCACGTGTGCGTTGTAGGACAGCTCGCCAGTACGCCACACCGCGCCAATGCCTTGGGCAAACGCGGCCAGTTCAATGGCGTGGGCAGCGCAACCGGCGGTAATCAACTGCTCGGACTTAGGCACTTTGAAGTGCTCCTGCAAACGTGCCACGACCACCACCACCAACGGTGCCCGCAATGGCATGGCCCGCGCCTTGTCCAGTGCCGCCTGGGTCACTTCGCCGCCCTGCCCTTGCACCGCTTGGGCCAGAATTTCACCCAGTTGATTGCGCGCTTCACCTTCAACCGTCAAAAAACGGTAAGGCCGCAGTTGGCCGTGATCCGGAGCGCGCAAGGCGGCCGCGAACAAGACTTCACGTTGCTCGGCTGTCGGCGCAGGGTCCAGCAAGCGCGGGGCAGATACACGGTTAAGCAAAGCGTCGAGAGCCTCCATTGGCCACCTCCTGAAGAAAATGTGCGGCTATTCTAACGGTATCCATCGAAAGTCTGGCGGTTTACATCGCTCAGACCACAGGTAGAATGGCGCCCCCCTTCAATCCCGAGCTGATTTCATGGCACTGCCGACTTTACGCATTATCGGTTTTGTAATCGGCATCTTCCTGATTACGCTCGCGGTCAGCATGTCTGTGCCGATGCTGACGCTGGTCATTTTTGACCGCATGAGTGATCTGCCGTCCTTTCTGTGGGCCAGCCTGATCACCTTCGTCGCCGGTCTGGCACTGGTGCTGCCCGGCCGCCCGGAGCAGGTGCACTTGCGCCCGCGGGACATGTATCTGCTCACGGTCTCGAGTTGGCTGGTGGTGTGCATTTTTGCTGCGCTGCCGTTTTTGCTGACGCAGCACATCAGTTACACCGACTCATTTTTCGAAAGCATGTCCGGGATTACCGCCACCGGCTCCACGGTGCTGAGCGGGCTGGACACCATGACGCCGGGTATTTTGATGTGGCGATCGATGCTGCACTGGCTCGGCGGCATCGGCTTTATCGGGATGGCGGTGGCCATTCTGCCGTTGCTGCGCATCGGTGGTATGCGCCTGTTCCAGACCGAATCGTCTGACCGCTCAGAAAAAGTCATGCCTCGCTCACACATGGTGGCGCGCCTTATTGTCGCGACTTATGTGGGCATCACTATTCTCGGCAGCCTGGCGTTCTGGTGGGCGGGCATGAGTGTGTTCGACGCGATCAACCATGCCATGTCGGCGATATCCACCGGCGGCTTCTCGACCTCGGACCAGTCTTTGGCCAAGTGGACGCAACCGGCGGTGCACTGGGTAGCCATTGTGGTGATGATTCTCGGCAGCCTGCCCTTTACCTTGTATGTGGCGACATTGCGCGGCCATCGTCGAGCATTGTTCAAGGATCAACAGGTTCAAGGCTTGCTCGGGCTGCTGGTGGTGACCTGGTTCGTCATGGGCACGTGGATGTGGTGGACCACCGACATGTCGTGGTGGGATGCCTTTCGTCATGTGGCGCTGAACGTTACGTCGGTGGTGACCACCACCGGCTTTGCCTTGGGCGACTACAGCTTGTGGGGCAACTTCTCGCTGATGCTGTTTTTTTACCTGGGTTTTATCGGGGGTTGCTCGGGCTCGACAGCGGGCGGAATCAAGATTTTCCGCTTTCAGGTTGCCTACATACTGCTCAAGGCCAACCTAAACCAGCTGATTCACCCCCGTGCGGTGATCAAGCAAAAGTACAACGGCCACCGCCTCGACGAAGAAATCGTGCGCTCGATTTTGACCTTTTCGTTCTTCTTCGCCACCACCATCTGCGTCATTGCGTTGGCGTTGTCGATGCTGGGTCTGGACTGGATGACCGCCCTCACCGGCGCCGCCAGTACGGTGTCTGGCGTGGGGCCGGGGCTGGGTGAAATCATCGGCCCGTCGGGTAATTTCTCCAGCTTGCCGGATGCCGCCAAATGGATTCTGTCGTTTGGCATGTTGCTTGGGCGTCTGGAGATCATTACCGTGTTTGTATTGTGTGTTCCGGCATTCTGGCGACATTGATTCAATCAGAGGTTCAGCATGGGCCAAATCCTGTCACTGCGTCATTACCGCCAGGACGTGATCGCGCACAGCCATGAGCATGCGCAACTGGTGATCAGTTTGTCCGGCCTGCTCGACTTTGAAGTCGACGGCCGGGCCAGCCTGTTGCGCCAGCAGCACCTGATGGTGATCCCGGCCGGCGCCCATCATATTTGCGGCAGCGAACAAGGCAGCCAGTGCCTGGTGCTCGATGTACCGGGCCAGGACTGGCTCGGCGAGTCGCTGGGCAGTCATGCCGACGCCAGCCGACGCTTGCTCGACAACGCCGGGCACTTGAGCCTCGACGCCAATCAACACCAACTGGTGAGCTGGCTGGCCGCCAGCCCGGTGAACGACCCCTTGATCGCCCGGCAAGGCGCGATCCTCTTGCTGGCGAGCCTGAACAACGCTGTCGAGCCGGTAACTGCAAACCGTCTGCCTTTCGCCGCACTGGATGCCTACATTGAGCAAAACCTCGCTTACCCGCTTCAGGTCATGGATCTGGCGCGAGTCGCAGGTTTGTCCTGCGCGCGTTTGCACAGCCGCTTCGTCAGTGAATGCGGGCTGACGCCCATGGACTACATTCGCCAGCACCGCCTGAACACGGCATTGCAGCTTTTGCGCCACAGCGCCCTGCCCATGGGCGAAGTGGCCAGCCGGGTCGGTTACGCCTCGCAAAGCGCCTTCAGCGCGGCCATGCTGCGAGAATTTGGCGCGTCACCTTCGAGGCTGCGCCGCGAGTCTGGCGACAACTGACGCGAGTCTGGCGACAGACACCGCTCAAGCCCACAGCCTAGACTGCCTGCCTTGCCTATATCGATTTAAGGACTGCAATGACTCCGCGTACCGCCTTGGGCGCCCTGCATATTGGCGCACTGATGTTCGGCCTGACCGGCGTGTTCGGCAAACTCGCCGCCGCGTCAGCTTCCATTATTGTGTTTGGCCGGGCCGGTTTCGCGGTGCTGGCCCTGGCCTTCTTTGCTGCGCTGGCCAAAAGCACCCGCTGGAAAAAACTGGCACTGCGCGATGCGCGTAACCTGCTGATCAGCGGCCTGCTGCTGGCAGGGCATTGGGTGAGTTTTTTTGTTTCGGTCAAAATTGCCGGGGTAGCGATTGCGACCCTCGGCTTTGCCAGCTTCCCGGCATTTACCGTGATCCTCGAAGGGCTGATCTTCCGCGAGCGCATCCGCCTCAATGAGGTGATTCTGGTGTTGCTGGTCAGCATCGGCCTGATTCTGGTGACCCCCAGCTTCGATCTGGCCAGCCAGGCCACCGAAGGGTTGATCTGGGCCATTGCCTCGGGCCTGCTGTTTTCGCTGCTGTCACTGAATAACCGGGCCAACAGCGGGCGCGTACCCGCGGTGCAGGCAGCCATGTGGCAAAACGCGGTGGTCGCCTTGTGCCTGCTGCCTTTTGCGGCACCGGGCCTGAGCGAAGTCCGGCCGCTGGACTGGCTGTGGATCGCTCTGCTCGGTGTGTTCTGCACAGGCGTGGCCCACAGCCTGTTTGTCGCCAGCCTGGCAGTAATCAAAGCGCGCACGGCGGCCGTGGTCTTTGCCCTCGAGCCGGTGTACGGCATCACCCTGGCGTGGCTGATATTCCACGAAACCCCGACGCTGCGCATGCTGGTTGGCGGGGTGTTGATCATCGTCGCGATTGTGGTGTCGAGCCGCCTCAGCAGCGGCCCGACGACTAAACAAGCCGTGCTCGATTCAGCCGCTCACTGAACCCGGTCGTTGTGCCCTAAATCACGCTGCGGGTCGATCTGATCGCGGACCCGCTGCTTGAGCACCTTGGCTTCGGGGAAGCCGCCATCGGCCTTGCGCTCCCAGATCTGCACGCCGTCACAGGTAATGCGGAACACACCGCCGGTGCCCGGTTCCAACGCCACTTGGCGTAAATCGTCAGCGAACGTACTGAGCAGCTCTTGCGCCAGCCAGGCCGCCCGGAGCAACCACTGACATTGCGTGCAATAAGTGATGACAATTTGCGGCTTGCTGGCAGACATGTTTCTAAAACTCCTGGGGTTAAAGGCGCCGCTATAATAGCCGCCTTTGTCGCTTGCCCAGAGATTCATGATGCGCCGTCTGCTGATTTTCCTGCTTGTGTGTTTAAGCCCGTTGGCCCTATTGGCTGCTGAAAAGCCCCAGCCCAAAATCGGCTTGGTGTTGTCTGGGGGCGCCGCCCGTGGCCTGGCCCACGTCGGCGTACTCAAAGCGCTGGAGGAGCAAGGCATTCATATTGATGCCATCGCGGGCACCAGCATGGGCGCGGTGATCGGCGGGCTGTATGCCTCGGGCTACAAAATTGATGAGCTGGAAAAGCTCGCCCTGAGCATCGACTGGCAAGAAGCACTCTCAGACAGCCCCGCCCGCGAGGATGTCCCGTTCCGGCGCAAGCAGGATGACCGGGATTTCCTGGTCAGACAAAAACTCAGCTTCCGTGACGATGGCAGCCTGGGCCTGCCATTGGGCGTGATTCAGGGGCAAAACCTGGCATTGCTGCTGGAAAGCCTGCTGGCGCACAGCAGTGATGTGCGCGACTTCGACAAATTGCCCATCCCGTTCCGCGCCGTGGCCACCGACATCGTCAGTGGCGAGAAAGTGGTGTTCCGCAAAGGCCACCTGCCCCAGGTGATTCGCGCCAGCATGTCGATCCCGGCGGTGTTTGCTCCGGTGGAAATCAACGGCCAGTTGCTGGTCGATGGCGGCATGGTCGACAACATCCCGGTGGACGTGGCCCGCGAGATGGGCGTCGACCTGGTGATTGTGGTCGATATCGGTACGCCGCTGCGGGGGCGCAAGGAGCTCAACACGGTCTTCGACATTCTTAACCAGTCCATCACCCTGATGACCCGCAGTAACTCTGAGGTTCAACTGGCCACGCTAAAACCGGACGACGTACTGATCAAACCGTCGCTCGCGAGCATTGGCGCGACCGACTTTGGCCGCTCAGAAGAAATCATCAATGCTGGCTATCGCGCGACGCAGATTCTCGAAAACCGTCTGGCCAGCCTGCGCCAACCCGCCGACGCGCAACTGAGCATCGCCCGCTCGGCCGAAGAGCGGACCCCGGTGATTACCGCGATCAAAATCGAAAACGACTCGAAAATCGACGACTCAGTGATCCGCTATTACATCCGCCAACCGGTCGGTGAGCCGCTGGATCTCGCGCGTTTGCAACGGGACATGGGCACACTGTACGGCCTGGATTACTTTGATCAGGTGCAATACCGCGTGGTGCACAAAGGTCAGGAGCGCACCTTGGTGATCAGCGCCCGGGCCAAGCGCAGCGGCACCGATTACCTGCGCCTGGGCATCAATCTCTCGGATGACATGCACGGCGACAGCGCCTTCAACCTCGGCGCCAGCTACCGGGTCAATGGCATCAACCGCCTGGGCGCCGAGTGGCTGACGCGGGTGCAAATCGGCGATAAGCAAGAGTTGTACAGCGAGTTCTATCAACCGCTGGATGCGGGCTCGCGTTTCTTTGTGGCGCCGTATATCAACGCTCAATCGCAAAACGTCGAGGCCATTCTGGATAACGACCCGATTGCCGAATACCGCCTTGAGCGCTATGGATTTGGCTTGAACCTGGGCCGACAGATCGGCAACAGCGGCGAGATCCGTGTGGGCGTCGGCGAGGCATGGGGCAAGGCCGATGTACGAATCGGCGAGCGTGATTTGCCGAGCACCAGCTTCACCGAAGGCTTTTATGACGTGAAGTACTCGTTCGACTCGCTGGATAACGTTTACTTCCCGCACACGGGCGAAGACATCAGCTTGAAGTTTCGCCAGTTTGACCCGGCGCTGGGCTCGGACGAGCGTTATCGCCAATGGGAATTCAACCTCGACAAGGCCCTGAGTTCGGGGCCGAACACCTGGATTTTGGGTGGGCGTTACGGGCGCACGCTGGACCATGCCAATGTCGTGACCTCAAGCTTTTTGCTCGGCGGTGCGCGGCAGTTGTCCGGGTTCCGTGAAGATGCGATTTCGGGGCAGAACATCAGTTTGATGCGGGCTGTTTACTATCGCCGCCTGACCCCGCGCTCGTACCTGCCGCTTGATTTCCCGCTGTATGCCGGTGCGTCACTGGAACGCGGCCGCGCCTGGAACAACGACAACGAGTTCGACAGTGGCTACATCAATGCCGCGAGCATTTTTATTGGTTTTGATACACCGTTGGGCCCGCTGAACTTCAGTTACGGGATTAACGATGACAATCAGAAAGCGTTGTATTTGAACCTGGGGCAGACGTTCTAAGCTGTGCCCTTGTAGGAGCGAGCTTGCCTCGCGATCTTTTAAACGATCAAAAGATCGCGAGGCAAGCT
>NZ_JASCPQ010000111.1:0-15721 GCF_029959305.1 Pseudomonas sp. PS01297 | reverse complement strand
CAAGCAAGCTGACTGTAGGAGCGAGCTTGCCTCGCGATCTCTTGATCTTTAAAAATCAAAAGATCGCGAGGCAAGCTCGCTCCTACAGACGGAATAATATTCAGAGGCTGGCGTGCAGGTTACGGCGCAGCAGTAGCAGGTTTTTCTGGATGTCTTGCAACTGCTCCAGGCTCAGCCCGCTGGCGGCCAGGATGCATTGGGGGATGGTCTTGGCTTTTTCTTGCAGCGCTTTACCTTGCTCGGTCAAACGCAGGTGAACCACTCGCTGATCTTCATGGCTGCGGACCCGGCTGAGCATGCCCTCGGCTTCCAGACGCTTGAGCAACGGCGTCAACGACCCCGGATCTGTCAGCAGGCGTGCGCTGACTTCGCCTACGGTCAGGCCGTCTTCTTCCCATAACACCAGCATCGCCAGGTATTGCGGGTAGGTCAGGTTCAAGGCCTGAAGCAAGGGCTTGTACACCTTGGTCATCATCAGCGAGGTGGAGTGCAGTGAAAAACACAGCTGGTTTTGCAGCAGCAGGTAATCACAACTGCCAGCGTCTGCCGGGGCGGAGTGGTCGTCGACAGTCATCACATGAACCTTGGCGTTAAAAGAGCCAACAATTTAGCGTCAATACCTTTAGCGCACAATGCAGTTATGTCAGAAGGCCACCGGCCCGATGGCCTTCGCGAGCCGGTGGTGGGGCTTACACCTGCAGAGGCGAAGGCCGGTTCTCAGTGCGCCAGCGCACCTCATCCGCCGAGCCAGGCAGGGGCGGGCGATAGCCTTCAATGACCCAGAGGCTGAACGGTGTTTCGTCGATGTGCATTTCCCACCGCAGCCCTCGCTCAGTAATGAACGGTGCCAACTGACGGGTAACGGCACTCAGAAATTGCTGCTTGACCGCGTCATCCCCCAACTGGCGCGCGATGTGGTCCACGGCAATTCGCACAAAGTCATCAGCAGGTTCACCGCCGATAAAAAACGCTGACTTGGGCACGGCCTCGAACACCACACCAACATAGAACGGCGGTAAATCACGATAAATACCGGTGATGCGCCGGGCGATGGCGTGTTTGTCTTCGGGCGAAAACGCGTGCTCAGGGTGATAGACCTTCCAAAGCGGCATGGCGGTACTCCTGTAGAAGATTTGTAACTCTAATAATTGGAGTATCAAACATAGCTCTAGTTATTAGAGTTATCAATAGCGACGACTTGGCCCGGTGCTGGCAGCAGCGTTATCCTCGTTGGCAATGTTTTCTAAAAAGGCTTAAAGCAATGCGATCCAAAGGCTTTGAAGGCATGGCGTGCTCGATTGCCAGCGTGCTCGGCGCCATTGGCGACCGCTGGGGGGCGCTGGTGTTGCGCGACTTGCACCTGGGCTTGAGGCGTTTTGATGATTTGCGCCAGTCCACGGGTATTACTAATGCGACCTTGTCCGACCGCTTGAAAGCGCTGGAGCTCAATGGCCTCATTGAGCGCCAGCAGTACCAGTCGCGGCCGGACCGTTTTGAATACGTGTTGACTCCAAGAGGGCAGGACACGGCGCTGGTGGTGATGGCTTTGGCCCAGGTCGGTGACAAGTGGGACCTGGAAAACCTGGGGGGCGCGCCGCTGACATTTATCAATGGGAAAACCGGGCATGCGGCCAAACTGGCTTTGCTCGACACTGTCACCGGCGAGCCCGTGCGCATGCGCGACATCAAGATCGAAGAGGGCCCGGGCGCAGATGAGCGGATTCGCTGGCGACTGGCCAAGCGCGCGGAGCACACAGGCACGCCGTGAGGGGGCAAAACCGGTGCTGGGGCTCTGAGGTCAATGAATTATTAGTTAGTTGTCGCGAAGGCTCATGGCGTCGAACATGTTCTGCAAGCAACGCCTATCAGGCACTTTCAGGGCACTTTCAGGACAAGGGAAACCGGTTTCATGCATGAGAAAAAACGTTCGTCGCGGCACACGGTCATTCACGGTCTGTGCAGCCTCAGCTTGCGAACGGCGGGTGCTGTCGCAATCACCCTCGCGACACTGAGCGGGGCTCAAGCGGCCACGTCCGCCACTGACACCATCAAGGCCTACAAACTGTGCACCGGTGCAGACGACGCCTCGCATGTTCTGCAAGGGACCATCAACCAGAACATGCGCAACGACGTGACGGCCATTCACTTCAAGCAAAGCCCGGCGCATGCCTCTTTTGACTGGCATAACGACCCGGAGCCGCAGTACGTCATGACCTTGTCCGGCACGCTGGCCTTTGAGACGCGCACCGGTGAGACGTTTACTTTGCGCCCGGGCGAAGTGCTGCTGGCAGCCGACAACACCGGCTCCGGGCACCGCTGGAAAATGGTCGATGACCAACCGTGGCGCCGTGGCTACGTGGTCCTGAAACCGGGTGCCGCCGATTCATTCGTGCCTAACGACCCGGCGGCTGCGAAAGTCTGCCAGTAAGCCCCGTTCCTGTAGTCGCTGCCGAGGCCGCAATGCGCTGATCAGGGGTGCCGCATCACACCGATCAAGGTCTTGTCATTGGGGCGGCGACTACCTTTTATTGCACTTGAGCCATCACTTCAGGCGTCTTGCGGCTGCCTGCCCGCTACAAATGCCAGGCGATCCTGCATGCCTGGACTCGCTGCCGGCCCGGCCTTGACGGTGCACTGTTCAATGGGCACCGCACGGCCTTCAACTGCGTCCATCAGCACCACCTGGAGTGGATGGCGGGTCTGTTGATCAATGATCTGCACGCTTTCGCCCTCGGGCGTGTAATGCCGATTGCCCCAGGCAATAAACGCCATGATCACGATTTTGAAATCTTCTCCTACCGCCGTTGGCACATATTCGTACCGGGGCGGGCGCTCGCTGTAGCGTCTGCGCTCCAGCAATCCTTCTTCGACCAGGGTGTTGAGCCTGCGCGTCAGCATGTTCGGGGCAATCCCCAGGCTTTGCGAAAACTCGTCAAAGCGCCTTAATCCTTGCAGCGCATCGCGCATGATCAAGATGCTCCACCATTCTCCTACCCGTTCCAGTCCACGGGCGACAGGGCATTCGGCGTTTGTAAGCGATGTGCGTTGCATTGCGGTTCCTGAGAGACGAGAAAAGTTTTGCTCACTGATGTTACTTTCATAATGATAGTTTCGTCACTGTACCGCTACCAAGCAAAATTTATGGAGTGAGCCATCGTGAGTAGACGCATTGTTGTGACAGGCATGGGCGCGGTGACCCCGCTGGGTTGTGGGGTCGAGCAAACCTGGAGCCGTTTGCTGGCAGGGCAGTCCGGGATCCGTCGACTGCCTGAAGCGCTGGTCGGTGATTTGGCCGTCAGCATTGGCGGTCAGGTGCTGGACCGTGATCAGGACCCGCACGCCGGGTTTGACCCCGACGCGCTGATCCCCGCCAAAGAACAGCGCAAGATGGACCGCTTCATTCTGTTTGCGCTTGCCGCCGCTAAAGAAGCGCTGGAGCAAGCGGGCTGGGCGCCGCAGACCGAACTGCAGCAAGAGCGTACAGCCACGATTATCGCGTCCGGTGTGGGCGGGTTTCCGGCCATTGCCGAGGCGGTGCGCACCGCTGACAGCAAGGGCCCGCGCCGCTTGTCACCGTTCACCATCCCGTCGTTTCTGTGCAATTTGGCGGCCGGGCATGTGTCGATTCTGCATCACCTCAAAGGCCCGCTGGGCGCCCCGGTCACGGCGTGTGCTGCCGGTGTGCAGGCGATTGGCGATGCGGCGCGGATGATTCGTGCCGGTGAAGTGGACGTGGCCGTGTGTGGTGGTGCCGAAGCCTGTATCCATCGCGTGAGCCTGGGTGGTTTTGCGGCGGCGCGGGCGTTGTCACAAGGCTTCAACGAAACCCCTGAGCGTGCCTCACGCCCGTTCGATCAAGCGCGCGACGGTTTTGTGATGGGCGAGGGCGCCGGTTTGCTGGTGATCGAAGAGCTGGAGCACGCCCTGGCCCGAGGCGCTACGCCGATTGCGGAACTGGTGGGGTATGGCACCAGTGCCGATGCCTACCACATGACCGCCGGGCCGGAAGATGGCTCGGGCGCACGCCGGGCGATGGAGCAGGCGATTAAGCAGGCGGGTATAACCCCGGCGCAGATCCAGCATTTGAACGCCCATGCCACCTCGACCCCGGTGGGTGACAAAGGCGAGTTGGCCGCCATCAACAGCCTGTTTGGCGACAACCCCGACGTTGCCATCAGCGCCACCAAATCAGCGACCGGGCACTTGTTGGGCGCGGCAGGTGGCATTGAGGCGATCTTCACCTTGCTGGCCTTGCGCGACCAGATCGCCCCGGCAACCCTGAACCTTGAGACGCCGGACCCTGCGGCTGCCGGGCTCAATCTGGTTCGCGGGCAGGCGCAAAAGCTGGCGATTGAATACGCGATTTCAAATGGTTTCGGCTTTGGCGGGGTCAATGCGAGCGTGCTGTTCAAGCGTTGGCAGTGAGTGTTGAACGGTTTGGGCCTCACTCGTGAATGAGTGAGGCCAATCAACAGCTTTTATTTATGGCCCAGTCCTTAAGGCGTTTTTTGGATCTGTGGCCTGTGCCGTTATGTCCCTACAGTAAGCCAACTTTTACAGATGGCAGACGAGCATGGACTACACCTTTCAGCTTCTGGAAACCCCCACAGAGCAACGCGCCAGTTTTGATCTGATGCGCGTGTTGCGTCCGCATTTATCAGACCCGGACGCTTATGTCGCGCAATTGTCGCGGCAGACCCGGCAGGGCTACCGTTTATTGGCGATCAGCAATGGCCAGGGCATGGTCGGGTTGGCAGGCTATCGCGAACTTGAAAACCTGATCTATGGCCGCTTTATTTACGTTGATGACCTGGTGATCAGCCCTCAGTTGCAAGGCTCAGGTGTGGGCGCCACGTTGTTGAACGCCGTCCGCGAGGAGGCGGTTCGGCGTGGTTGCGATCATTTTGTACTGGATACAGGGCTGCACATGGCGCTGGCCCAGCGCTTTTACTTCCGTCAGGGGCTGCTGGCCCGTGGTATGCACTTCACCGAAAAACTGAGCGAGGCCCACCCATGAAAACCGC
The DNA here is from genome assembly GCF_029959305.1 of Pseudomonas sp. PS01297. Classification (NCBI taxonomy): domain Bacteria; kingdom Pseudomonadati; phylum Pseudomonadota; class Gammaproteobacteria; order Pseudomonadales; family Pseudomonadaceae; genus Pseudomonas; species Pseudomonas sp. PS01297. The sequence continues at coordinate 10,697 of NZ_JASCPQ010000111.1, read as the reverse complement.
ACTGCTGATCAACGCCAGCCCTCACGGTGATTTTTCCCACGCCCGGCAACTGGCCCACGAGCAACTGCAGCGCTTGCGCCAGCGTTACCCGGACCTGGAACTGATCGAACGTAACCTGGCAGCACAGCCTTTGCCCCCGTTGGACATTGAGTACGGCGCGGCGTTGACCAAGCCCACGGCGTTCGATGCGCCAGTGTTTGATGTGTCCGAGGCATTGATCCAGGAGCTGGAACGCAGCGATGTCGTGTTTGTTTGCACGCCCATGCACAACCTGACGGTTCCGGCGTCGCTGAAGCTGTGGATTGACTACGTGTTGCGCATCCATCGCACCTTTAGCTCGGGGCCAGATGGCAAAACCGGTTTGCTCGCCTCTCGCCCGGTTTACGTATTGGTGGGTTCAGGTGGCTTTCATCAAGGGCCGAGGGCCAGACAGCGTGACTTCCTGACCGACTACCTGCGTGAAGTCTTCACGATGCTTGGGCTGCATGACATCCACTTTGTGTACTTGGAAGGGCTGGTGTTTGGCGAAGAGGCGGTGGCCACGGCGCTGCAAGACGCCCGGCAACACTTTTCGAGTTTTGCGCTGTTCAATGAGTCGCTTTAAAGCTCCAGCTTGTACCCCACGCCATACAGCGACTGGATCGGATCCTCTGCGGGGCACGCCTGCGCAAGCTTGCGCCGCAGGTTGCGGATGTGGCTGTCGACCGTGCGGTCGGTGACCACCCGGTGATCGGAATACAGCTTGTCGAGCAATTGGTCGCGGGAGAACACCCGGCCCGGCGCGCGGGCAAAGGTGTTGAGCAGGCGCAATTCAACCGGCGTCAGGTCCAGCGGTACACCATCAAAAGCAGCGCTGTAGCGGCTTTCGTCGATCTCGATGCGCGCTTGCGCCACGGTCTCCAGGTGCGGGCTGCGGCGCAGTATCGCTTTGACTCGGGCCACCACCTCCCGTGGGCTGAACGGTTTGCAGATGTAGTCATCGGCGCCCAGATCCAGCCCCAGCAAGCGGTCCACTTCTTCGACCCGGGCGGTGATCATGATGATCGGCACCGCGCTGAAACTGCGCAGTTCCCTGCAGATGTCCAGGCCATCGCGGCCCGGCAGCATCAGGTCGAGCAAGATCAAGCGTGGCGAATGCGCGCGAACCCACGGCACCACCTCAAGGCCGTTGCCCAGGCAATGGACGGGGTAGCCTTCGAGCGATAAATAATCGCGCATCAGGGCGACCAGTTTGGGTTCGTCTTCGACGATCAGAATGCTCATGAATCACCCTTTGCGGGGTAGCCGCAGGTTCAGCCAGAGGCCGCCCAGCGGGGAGTGGTCGGCTGTCAGACTGCCGCCGTGGGCGAGGGCAATGCTGTGACAGATCGCCAAGCCTAGCCCGGCACCGCCGCTGGCCCGGTTGCGCGAAGCTTCGCCACGATAGAAACGCTCAAACAGCCGCGGCAGTTGCTGGGGGTCAACACCGGGCGCGGAATCCATGATGCTGACGCACACGGCATCGTCTTCCTGGCTGGCGCGGATTTCCACCCGACCACCGGGGTCGGTGTAGCGCACGGCGTTTTCCAACAAGTTGCTGAACAGTTGTTGCAGGCGCTTGGCGTCTGCTTCGAGCACCAGCGGTGGTGCAGGCAGTTCCATATCAATGTGCAATTGCGCGGCGTTGCAGCGCTCCTGAAACATCGCCAGTGATTCCTCAAGCACGTCATTAAGTACGCATTCGCTCTTGCGATAGGTCAATGCGCCCACATCTGCCAACGAGAGTTCATACAGGTCATCAACCAATTTGCTGAGCATCCCGACTTCAGCTTGCAAGGACTTCATCGAGGCGTGATCAAGGCTGCGCACGCCGTCTTCGATGGCTTCCAGCTCGCCGCGCAAGATCGACAGTGGCGTGCGTAACTCGTGGGACACATCGGCCATGAATTCGCGGCGCATGGTTTCATTGCGCTCCAGGGTGAAGGCCAGTTGGTTGAAGTCCCGGGCCAATTGGCCCACTTCATCGTTGGACGACACCGCCACCCGGTTGCTGTATTCGCCCTGGGCCAGCCGATGAGTGGCGGCGGCCACACGCTTGACCGGGTCGAGCAAGGTGCGCGCGATCCACCAGGCAATCAGCATCGCCAGCAGCAACGACAGCACCCCCACGGCAAGGCTGGTGCGCAATTGATACTGCTGAAAGCGCTCGCCCCCGGCCTCGGTCACGCTTTGAAAGGGCGTCACGGCCAGCCAGCCGACGGTTTTGCCGCCCACGTCGATGGGGCGCAGCAGGGCGTCGTCACCGATCGAGGGGTAACCGGTGACGCGCTTTTTGTGCTGGTCGAGCAAGGCAATACGAAATAACGCCCCGGTGAGGTCGGACGGCAGCGGGTTTTTAAGGTCGCGGGTGCGCACTTCATCTTCTGGCTCCGGACGCATCACTTCAAACCAGCGATCAGGCTTATTGCGCAGAAACTCCCAACTGCCTTCGCGTTCATACGCGCTGGCCAACCGTGGCAACACCGGGGCCATGCGTTCCAGGGCCTGTTCGTTGAGGTAGCCGAGAAAGCCGCGGCCGAAGCTCCAGCTGGTGGCCAGGCCCATGCTCAGGATGACCAACAGCACACTGGCGAGAATCGCAATAAACAGTTTGGTGGAGATGCTCAGCTTCATGGGCTCGGGCTAGTCAGTGAATGGCCTGCTCATTTAGGCCCTCGCTGGCCGAAGATTCAAGGCGTGTGGGCAATCTTCAAATTTCCTGCACATTTGCCTCGCACGATGGCGCATGGCTTAAGCCACCCCACTTGCAGAGGCCGCTATGTCGACCAAACTTTTTGCTAAATCTCTGGTAACCGCCGCGGTGGTGGTTGCCGTGCTGGTTCTTTTTGCCTTGGGCGGCTGCTCGGCAGACGATGCCCCACCTGTGGCGCAAACCCCGAAAGTCCAGGTGATGACGGTGCAGCCGCAACGCCAGGCGCTGACCACCGAACTGGCCGGGCGTACCCAGGCTTTTATGCTGGCTGACATTCGCCCGCAGGTAGGCGGAATTGTTCAGCAGCGGTTGTTTGTCGAGGGCGCCGAGGTCAAGGCCGGGCAGGCCCTGTACCAAATCGACCCGGCGCCGTACAAGGCCACGCTGGCCGAGGCGCAAGCGACAGCAAGCAAGGCCCGCGCCACGCTCAAGTCGGCGCAGGCCACGGCCACGCGTAATGCGGCGTTGGTAAAAATTGACGCCATCAGCCAGCAAGACAACGAAGATGCCCAAGTCAGCTTGCTCACGGCCCAGGCCGAGTTGCAGGTGGCGCAAGCCGGGGTCGACACCGCCCGGATCAATCTGGGCTATACCCGGATCACCTCGCCGCTCAGTGGCCGTATCGAAACCTCGACCGTCACCCCCGGCGCGTTGTTGGTCGCCGCGCAAACCACGGCGCTGACCACAGTGCAGCAACTGGACCCGATCTACGTCGATATCACCCAATCGACCACTGAGCTGCTGCGCCTCAAGCGCGACCTGGCCAGCGGTGCGTTGCAAGGCAATAGCGCCGAAGGCGAAGCACCGGTGTTGCTGACGCTCGATGATGGCAGCCCCTACAACCAGGCCGGCACCCTCAAGTTCAGCGGTGTCGCGGTCAACCAAGGCACCGGCACCGTAACCCTGCGCGCCGTGTTCGCCAACCCTGAGCACCTGTTGTTGCCGGGCATGTATGTGCGCGCGGTGCTGGAGCTGGCCAGCGATGACAAGGCCATTTTGATACCGCAAAAAGCCGTGACCCGAAGCGCCAGTGGCGTGACCTCGGTGCTGGTGGTGGTCAACGGCAAGGTTGAGCAACGGGTACTGACGATTGACCGGGCGGTGGGTAACCAGTGGTGGGTCAGCGCCGGGTTGAATGCGGGTGACCAAGTGATTATCGAAGGCGGGCAGAAGGTTCGGGTCGGCGCCGAGGTGCTGGCGCAAAATAGTGAAGCCCGGGGCGTGCCACGCGCCGTGGCGCCCACCGCCATTGCGCAGGGGAACTGAGCATGGCGCGCTTTTTTATCGACCGGCCGATTTTTGCCTGGGTAATCGCCATCGTCATCATGCTCGCGGGGGCGATGTCGATCAGTCAGTTGCCGCTGGAGCAATACCCGGACATCGCGCCGCCCACCGTGCGCATTTCTGCAACCTACACCGGCGCCTCGGCCAAGACCGTTGAAGACTCGGTGACCCAGATCATCGAGCAGCAAATGACCGGGCTCGACAAGCTCACCTACATGTCGGCGTCCAGCAGTTCGGCAGGCAGCGCCAGTATCAGTTTGACCTTCGATGCCGGCACCGACCCTGACGTGGCGCAGATGCAGGTGCAGAACAAGCTGCAACAAGTGGAGTCGCGGCTACCCGCCTCGGTGCAGAGCGAAGGCCTGACCGTGACCAAGGGCGGCTCAGACTTCTTGATGATTGCAGCCCTCGCGTCCGACAACCCCAGCGTGACCGGCACGCAAATTGGCGATTACATCTCCAGCACCTTGCTTGACTCGATTGCCCGGATCGACGGGGTCGGCGAGGTGCAAACCCTCGGTTCGGGCTACGCCATGCGCATCTGGCTGGACCCGGCGCTGCTCGAAAAATACGCCTTGATGCCCTCGGATGTGATCACCGCGCTGGAGGCACAAAACACCGAAGTGTCTGCGGGCCAGCTCGGGGCGTTGCCAGCCGTGTCCAAGCAGCAACTGAATGCAACGATCAGTGCGCGCAGCAAATTGCAGACCGCCGAAGAGTTTCGCAATGTGTTGGTCAAGTCCGACAGCACGGGCGCGGTGGTGTTGCTCGGAGAGGTGGCGCGGGTTGAGCTGGGCAGTGACAGCTACGACGTGAACTCGGCCCTCAATGGCAAGCCCGCCGCCGCAATGGGCGTACAGCTGGCCACGGGCGCCAATGCGCTTAAGGTCGGGGAGGCCGTCAAGGCCAGGCTCGCGGAGCTCCAGCCGTTTTACCCGAGCGAAATGCAGCTCAAAAATGTGATCGCCTATGACACGACCCCGTTCGTCAGCCTGTCCATCGAAGAGGTGGTCAAGTCGTTGGGCGAAGCCATCGTGCTGGTGGTACTGATCATGTTTTTGTTCTTGCAGAATGTACGCGCCACGCTGATCCCGGCCATCACTGTGCCGGTAGTCTTGCTGGGCACGTTCGGGGTGCTGGCGCTGTTCGGCTATTCGATCAACACCTTGACCATGTTCGCCATGGTACTGGCCATCGGCCTGTTGGTGGACGACGCGATTGTGGTGGTAGAAAACGTCGAGCGGGTGATGAGCGAAGAAGGGCTTTCGCCGCTGGAAGCCACGCGCAAGTCGATGGCCGAAATCACCAGCGCGCTGGTGGGCATCGCGTTGGTGCTGAGTGCGGTGTTTATCCCCATGGCGTTTTTTGGGGGTTCAACCGGGATCATTTACCGGCAGTTTTCGGTGACCATCGTTTCGGCCATGGTGCTCTCGGTGCTGGTGGCCATGACCCTGACGCCCGCGCTGTGTGCGACCTTGCTCAAGCCTTCCGATGCCACAGGGCACGCTGCTGCTAGCGGTTTCTTCGGATGGTTCAACCGCACCTTTGAGCGAAGCGCCGAGGCTTATCAAAAAGGCGTAGGAGGGATCGTACGTCGAGGGGGGCGCAGCCTGGTGGTGTACCTGTTTGTGATCGCCGCCATGGCGGCCGGTTACGCCAGCTTGCCGACCTCATTTTTGCCGGATGAAGACCAGGGCATCTTGATGGCCCAAGTGCAATTGCCCGTGGGCGCAACGGATGACCGTACCCAGGCGGTGCTCAAGCAGTTCGAGGGCTATATGCTCGAGCAACCGGAAGTCGAAGCGCTGATCAGCATCTCGGGCCTGGGCATGGGCGGCAACAGCCAGAACTCGGCTCGGGCCTTTATCCGGCTCAAGGACTGGAGCGAGCGCACGGGGGCAGGTCAGGACGCCGCGTCTATCGCGCAGCGGGCGACCGAGGCGTTGTCGAGCATTGGCGATGCCAACGTGTTTGTCATGCAACCGCCTGCCGTGCGCGGGTTGGGGCAAAGCTCCGGGTTCGATTTGCAGCTCAAGGACCTCGCGGGGCTGGGGCATGACGCGTTGGTGGCGGCGCGCGAGCAATTTATCGAACTGGCGCAAAAAGGCCCGCGCCTGCAAGGTGTGCGCAGCAACGGCCTGGACGACACGCCGCAGCTCAAGGTCAACATTGATGATCGCAAGGCGGGCGCCTTGAGCCTGAGCACCAGCGACATCAACGCCACTTTGTCCACCGCGCTGGGCGGCACTTACGTTAACGATTTTCTTAACCAGGGCCGGGTGAAAAAGGTCTACGTGCAGGGCGAGGCGACCGCGCGCATGCAGGCCGCCGACCTGGACCACTGGTTTGTGCGTAACAGCAACGATGAAATGGTCCCGTTCTCTTCGTTCGCCAGCACCTCGTGGAGTTACGGCTCGCCATTGCTTGAGCGCTATAACGGCAGTTCGTCGCTGGAGGTGGTGGGCGATCCCGCGCCGGGCGTGAGCTCCGGGGTGGCCATGGACGCCGTGGAAAGCATCATCCAGCAGTTACCCGAAGGCATCGGCTACGAGTGGACCGGGCAGTCTTATCAACTGCGTTTGTCGGGGTCGCAGGCACCGTTGCTGTACGGGATATCGGTGCTGTTTGTGTTCCTGTGCCTGGCGGCACTCTACGAGAGCTGGTCAGTGCCTTTCTCGGTGATGCTGGTGGTGCCGCTAGGTGTCGTGGGCGCGGTGCTGGCCACGCGCTTCAGCGGGTTGAGCAATGACGTGTACTTTCAAGTGGGGTTGCTAACCACCGTGGGCCTGGCGGCGAAGAACGCGATTTTGATTGTGGAATTCGCCAAGCACCTGCATGAGCAGGGCAATAGCTTGATCGAGGCCACCCTGATCGCGGTGCGTCAGCGCCTGCGACCGATTCTGATGACCTCACTGGCCTTTATGTTTGGTGTCTTGCCCCTGGCGCTGAGCTCGGGCGCAGGTTCTGCCGGGCGCCGTGCCATCGGCACCGGGGTACTGGGCGGCATGTTCAGCGCCACGCTGTTGGGCATCTTCTTTGTACCGCTGTTTTTCGTGCTGATTCGCCGCCGCTTCAGTCGCGTTCGCACCCCTGACCCAAAAGGTGACGCATGAGTCGTTTTCGTTGGCCCTTGCTGGCAGCCTTGGCGCTGCTCAGCGGTTGCATCAATCTAGCGCCCACGTATGAGCGCCCTCAGGCTGCGGTCGATGAACAATGGCTGCCGGGCACCGCCGTGCCCAACGGCCAAGCCGCGGCGGACATCCGTTGGCAGCAGTTTTTTACCGACCCGCGCCTGGCGCACCTCCAGGCGCTGGCGTTGGCCAACAACCGCGACTTGCGGGTGGCGACCCTGAACATTGAAAAGGCCCGGGCGCAGTACCGCATCCAGCGCGCGGCGGGTTTACCGGCGATCGACGCGAGCGTAAGTGGCAGCCATAGTCGAACGTCCGGCACCACCAGCCACGATTACAGCGCCCAATTGGGGCTGAGCAGCTACGAGCTGGATCTGTTTGGCCGCGTGCAGAACCTCGAGGACGAGGCGCTGGAAGCGTACCTGTCGCTGGCTGAAACCCGGCGCAGCACACAGATCAGCCTGGTGGCCGAAGTCGGCATTGCCTGGTTGACCCTGGCGGCCGACAACGAACGCTTGGCGTTGGCCCGGCAAACCCTGGTCAGCCAGCAGGCCACCTACGACCTAACCCAGCGCAGCCATGCACTGGGCGGGGCCGCCGGGTTGGCGGTGTCGGAAGCGCAAACCACCGTGGAGGCGGCCAAGGTCGACGTCGGGGTGTATGCCAGCCAGGTCCTGCAAGACCAGAATGCCTTGCGCCTGTTGGTCGGCAGCGCCATCCAGGCTCAATACTTGCCCGGCGACAGCTTGCAGTCGGTCGCGATGCTGGTGCAGGTGCCGGGGGAATTGCCCTCCACCCTGTTGCAGCGTCGCCCCGACGTGCTGGCGGCCGAGCACACGCTCAAGTCGGCCAACATCGATATCGGTGCCGCCCGCGCCGCGTTCTTCCCCAGTATTACCCTGACGGCGGGGGCGGGGTCGGCCAGCTCCAGCCTGTCGAGCCTGTTCAGCGGCGGTAGCGGCGCATGGAACTTTGCGCCGAGTATCAGCCTGCCGATTTTCGACGCCGGCAGCCATCGGGCTGCGCTGGACTCCGCCAAAGTCGCCCGCGACATTGAGGTGCAGACCTACCAGAAAACCCTGGAGACCGCCTTCAGCGAAGTGGCCGATGCTCTGGCTGTGCGCAGCACTCTGGATCAGCGTCTGGCTGCCCAATTGGCGCTGACCAAGGCCAGCCGCACCAGCTATGAGCTGTCGCAGGCCCTGTATCAGGGTGGCTCGCAAAGCTACCTCGAAGCCCTGGTGACCCAGCGCTCGCTGTACAGCGCCGAACAAGACCTGATCACCCTGCGGCTGGCCGAGCAGAGCAACCGGGTGACGTTGTACAAAGTGCTGGGGGGCGGCTGGAATGCCAACTGATGAATGGACAGGTGCTTTGGATGCACGGCACTAATGCCCGCAAGCGCTTGTCTATGCTCCTGACTCTGTACGTAAACATGTCGTACAGCTCTAGGGCCGCATGGCCCGTCGTTCTGACAGGAGGCAGCGATGAGCAAAAAAATACTAGTGGTACTGACCAGCGTCGAGAAGTACCCCAATCTGGATCGCGCGACGGGTTTATGGCTGGGTGAGGCCGTGCATTTTGTGCACAAGGTCGAGGCCGCCGGGTATGCCGTGGATTACGTCAGCCCGGAAGGCGGTTACACCCCGATTGACCCGCACAGCCTGGCCAAGGACATGGCCTCGGAGATTGACTGGAAGTGGTATCACGACAAGGCGTTCATGAACCGCCTGGGCGCGACGCTAAAACCTGACGAGATCAATCCTGACGATTATGCGGCGATTTATTACGCCGGTGGGCATGGGGTGATTTGGGACTTCCCGGACAACGAGCAATTGCAGGCGATCAGCCGCCACATCTATGAGCATGGCGGGGTGGTGTCGTCGGTGTGCCATGGTGCGGTGGGCTTGCTCAATATCAAGCTGTCCAATGGCGAGTTACTGATCAAGGGCAAGCGGGTTACCGGCTTTTCCAATGAAGAAGAGACCCTGGCGGGGCTGGCTGATGTGGTGCCGTATCTCACCGAGACCGAATTGGTGAAACGCGGCGCTCACTATGAAAAGGCAGACGCTCCGTGGGCGCCGTTCGCTATCACCGATGGACGTTTGATCACCGGGCAGAACCCGGCCTCGGGTGGTCCGGTGGCAGAGCACGTGCTGGCAGCGCTCAAATAAACTGACCCGCCCCCCGGCCGATGCGGGTTTACCAGCCCGCATCGGCGCCTTGCCTGCATGGGCAAAACCAACATTAAACTTTTGAATCGCAAGCTTATTCTGTAGCCTTAGCGCGCTTGATAGCTGGTCCGTGCCTGATAACACACATTCTCCCGGCGGGACTCGACAGTCCGGAGCCGGTGGTACACTCGACTTTCGCGCCTTAGCGCTTGCAGGTCTTGCGAACATGACGCAAATTTCTGAACGACTTCTGGTCCAAGCCCACCTCGATGCCAAGCAGCCAACGCCTTTGACTGCCGAGCAAGAGGCGACGCTGCGTGCAGCCATTGCTGCCGAACTCAAAGCGCGTGATGCGGTACTGGTCGCGCACTTCTACTGTGACCCGGTGATCCAGGCCCTGGCCGAAGAAACCGGTGGTTGCGTGTCTGACTCCCTTGAAATGGCGCGTTTTGGCGCTGCCCACCCGGCCAAGACCATTTTGGTGGCAGGCGTGCGGTTCATGGGGGAGACGGCAAAAATCCTGACCCCTGAAAAACGCGTGCTGATGCCGACCCTGGAGGCCACGTGTTCGCTGGACCTGGGCTGCCCGGTCGAAGAGTTCTCGGCGTTTTGCGATCAACACCCCGAGCGCACCGTGGTGGTGTACGCCAACACCTCGGCGGCCGTTAAAGCGCGGGCCGACTGGGTGGTGACCTCCAGTTGTGCACTGGAAATCGTCGAAACCCTGATGGACAACGGCGAGAAAATCATCTGGGGCCCGGACAAGCACCTGGGGCGTTACATCCAGCGTCAGACCGGGGCAGACATGCTGCTGTGGGACGGTGCTTGCATCGTTCACGAAGAGTTCAAGTCCAAGCAACTGGAAGACATGAAGGCTTTGTACCCGGACGCCGCGATTCTGGTGCACCCGGAGTCGCCGGAGTCGGTGATTGAGCTGGCAGACGCGGTGGGTTCCACCAGCCAGCTGATTGCCGCTGCGCAAAAGCTGCCGAACACAACCTTTATCGTCGCTACCGACCGCGGCATTTTTTACAAAATGCAGCAGTTGTGCCCGGACAAAGTCTTTATCGAAGCCCCGACTGCCGGTAACGGCGCGGCGTGCCGCAGTTGCGCGCATTGCCCGTGGATGGCCATGAACACCCTGGAGCGCACCCTTGAGTGTCTGCAAAAGGGCACAAACGAGATCTTTGTCGACCCGGCGCTGGTGCCCCACGCCGTTCGCCCGCTTAAACGCATGCTGGATTTCACCCAGGCCGCGCGCTTGAAACTGGCGGGTAACGCCTAAAGGTTTCACCAACCTGTGGGAGCGGGCTTGCTCGCGATGGGATCAACGCGGTCAACCTGATAGACCGAGCTGCCAGAATCGCGAGCAAGCCC
>NZ_JASCPQ010000110.1:0-15844 GCF_029959305.1 Pseudomonas sp. PS01297 | reverse complement strand
CTGCCGCAGGCTGCGATAAGGACCGAAGGACCTTCTCTTTTGAACAGCGCGATCCCTTCGGGCTCGATCGCAGCCTGCGGCAGCGGCTACAGGGATTAGAGTGTGTCTTCCACCAGCCGGTCACGCTTGGCCAGGCCCGGGAACAGTTTTATCCACAGCCCGGCGATAAACAGCGTGCCCACGCCGCCCAGCACCACGGCCGGTACGGTGCCCAGCCAATGGGCGGTGGCGCCGGATTCAAACTCGCCAAGCTGGTTGGACGCGCCGATAAACAGGCCGTTGACCGCGCTGACCCGGCCGCGCATTTCATCCGGAGTTTCCAATTGCACGAACGAGGCGCGGATAACCATGCTGATCATGTCGGCCGCGCCCAGTACCACCAGCACCGCCATCGAGAACCAGAACGAGGTCGACAGCCCGAAAGCGATGGTCGCGACCCCGAATATGCCCACTGCGGTAAACATGGTGCGCCCTACCTTGCGCTCAAACGGGAAGCGCGCCAACCACAATGACATCAATAAGGCGCCCACCGCCGGGGCCGAGCGCAGCATGCCCAGGCCCCACGGGCCGGTCAGCAGAATGTCTTTGGCAAACACCGGCAGCAGCGCAGTCGCACCGCCCAGCAACACGGCGAACAGGTCCAGCGAGATGGCCCCGAGGATGTCCGGGCGGCTGCGGATAAAGCGAATCCCGGCCAGCAGCGAGTGCATCGTCGCCTTGCCTTTGTTCAGCGCCACCTGGCGGGCCGGCAGGTTGCTCATTAACAGTGCGGCAATCAGGTACAGCACCACGCTGGGGCCATACACCCACACGCTGCCGAACGCATACAGTAAGCCACCAAACGCCGGGGCCACGATGGTTGCCGACTGCTGTGCGGCCTGTGCGGCGGCCACGGCGCGGGGGAACAGCGCCACAGGGACGATGGAGGGCAACAAGGCCTGGGTGGTGGGCATTTCAAATGAGCGGGCAGCGCCGAGTAAAAACGCCAGGATAAAGATCATTTCACGGGTGATGCTGCCGCTCAGGCTGCTGATCGCCAGGGTCAGGGCAATCATCGCTTGCAGCGACTGGCACAGCGCGGCCACCCGGCGGCGGTCATAGCGGTCGGCCACATGCCCGGTGTGCAACATAAACAGCACGCGCGGCGCGAACTCGATCAGCCCCACCCAGCCCAGGTCCATCACGTTACCGGTCAACTGGTAGAGGTTCCAGCCAATGGCAACTGTCAGCATCTGGAAGGCGCTGGCGGTGAAGATACGGGCAAACCAAAAGGCCACAAAAGGCCGGTGATGACGTAACAGAAGCGGCTGGCTGGTCATTGAAGGGTCGTGGCAGAGGGCAGGGGACGTCGAGATTATCATTTTTCTGTAACAAATAATGACTCGCCCTGACGCTTTGCGAAAACCGCCCAACGGTCATGCAAAAAAACGCCTGCGGCTATTACACGCACTTCCTGAAACTGTCTATTTCAGGGCCTGGGACAACCTGTCACGCGACAACCAGCCACATTAGCCACACGCCAAGAATGGACTACTCTTTCAGCAATGTTTGATCCAGGTCAAAGCCCGCAGGGGTTTTACTGGAATGGCCAGACGGCCTGATTCCCTTGCGTGGTGGCCAGCAGTGTGAGCGCAGATTCGCAAAGGCCATTGCTCGTGGGGCTGTTGGACACCGGCGTCCTGTCGGTGCCCTGACAACCTGATACCTGATAGAGGAAGACTTATGTTCGGTTTGGAGGCTCTCGATCTCGCCCGAATTCAGTTCGCGTTCACCGTATCGTTCCACATTCTATTTCCAGCCATCACCATCGGTCTCGCCAGTTATCTCATGGTGCTCGAAGGCATGTGGCTGAAAACCCGTGACGATACCTACCGCGACCTGTACCACTTTTGGTCGAAGATTTTTGCAGTCAACTTTGGCATGGGCGTGGTTTCTGGCCTGGTCATGGCGTACCAGTTCGGCACCAACTGGTCGCGGTTCTCTGATTTCGCAGGGGCTGTTACCGGGCCATTACTGACCTATGAAGTGCTCACCGCCTTCTTCCTTGAGGCCGGCTTTCTGGGCGTCATGCTGTTTGGCTGGAACCGCGTGGGTCGCGGCATGCACTTCTTTTCCACCATCATGGTGGCCGTTGGCACGCTGATTTCGACCTTCTGGATCCTGGCTTCCAACAGCTGGATGCAAACCCCGCAGGGTTTCGAAATTATTGATGGCCGGGTGATCCCGGTGGATTGGCTGGCAGTGATCTTCAACCCGTCGTTCCCTTACCGCCTGGCGCACATGGCCACGGCTGCCTTTGTGGCTACCGCGTTCTTTGTCGGTGCTTCGGCTGCCTGGCACCTGTTGCGTGGGCGCAATACGCCGGCCATTCGCCGCATGTTTTCGATGGCGATGTGGATGGCCCTGGTGGTTGCCCCCATTCAGGCGTTTATCGGTGATGCTCACGGGTTAAACACGCTGAAATATCAGCCGGTGAAAATCGCTGCGATCGAAGGGCACTGGGAAAACAAGCCCGGTGAACCTACCCCGCTAATCCTGTTCGGCATCCCGAACATGAAAACCGAAACCACCGACTACAAGATCGAAGTGCCGTACCTGGGCAGTTTGATCCTGACCCACAGCCTGGATAAACAGATCCCGGCGATGAAGGACTACCCGGCGGCGGACCGTCCTAACTCCACCATCGTGTTCTTCACGTTCCGCATCATGGTGGCGCTGGGCATGCTGATGATCGTCATCGGCCTGTGGAGCGTGTGGCTGCGCAAGCGCGGCACGCTGTATGAAAACCGCTGGTTCTTGAAACTGGTGCTGTGGATGGGGCCGTCGGGTCTGATCGCCATCCTGGCAGGCTGGTTCACCACGGAAGTCGGCCGTCAGCCGTGGGTGGTCTACGGGTTGATGCGCACCGCCGATGCGTCGTCCAACCACAGCGTGACGCAAATGAGCATCACCCTGATCATGTTTGTGCTGGTGTACTTCTCGCTGTTCGGCGTCGGTATTGGCTACATGATGCGTCTGGTGCGTAAAGGCCCGATTGCCCACGAGGGTGATGGTCAGCCTTCAGGTGGCCCAGGTCAGCAACGCACGCCTGCCCGTCCTTTGTCGGCTGCCGTTGAAGGCACCGAAGAAGGTTACAGCGACAGCCTGAAGAAGGGGAACTGAGTCATGGGTATTGATCTGCCACTTATCTGGGCAATCATCATCATCTTTGGCGTCATGATGTACGTGGTTATGGATGGCTTCGATCTCGGGATCGGCATCCTCTTCCCCTTTATCAAAGGCGAGAAAGACCGCGATGTGATGATGAACACCGTTGCCCCCGTTTGGGACGGTAACGAAACCTGGCTGGTACTGGGCGGTGCGGCGCTGTTTGGCGCCTTCCCGCTGGCTTATTCGGTGGTGCTGTCGGCGCTGTACCTGCCACTGATCCTGATGCTGGTCGGCTTGATCTTCCGCGGTGTGGCCTTTGAGTTTCGCTTCAAGGCCAAGGCCGACAAGCGTCACATCTGGGACAAGGCGTTCATTTGGGGTTCGATCATCGCCACTTTCTTCCAGGGCGTGGCGCTGGGGGCCTTTATTGAGGGGATTCCGGTGGTCAACCGTGAATACGCCGGTGGCGGGCTGGATTGGTTATCGCCGTTCAGCTTGTTCTGCGGGCTCGGCCTGATCGTGGCCTACGCCTTGCTCGGCTGCACTTGGTTGATCATGAAAACCGAAGGCCCGCTGCAAGAGCGCATGCACAACCTGGGGCGGCCATTGGCAATTGCCCTGCTGGTGGTGATGGGCGTTGTCAGCCTGTGGACGCCGCTGGCGCACACAGACATTGCCGCACGCTGGTTCACCTTGCCGAACCTGTTCTGGTTCCTGCCGGTGCCGATTCTGGTGCTGGTGACCATGTACGGGCTGTTTAAGGCGATTGCGCGCAATGCCCATTACACGCCGTTCCTGCTGACCCTGCTGCTGATTTTTCTGGGTTACAGCGGTTTGGGCATCAGCTTGTGGCCGAACATCATCCCGCCGTCGATTTCGATCTGGGAGGCCGCTGCACCGCCGCAAAGCCAAGGCTTTATGCTGGTGGGCACCTTGTTCATCCTGCCGTTTATCCTGGGTTACACCTACTGGAGCTACTACGTGTTCCGCGGCAAAGTCACCCACGAAGACGGTTACCACTAGTTGCAAGTGCCGCTGCGCCCCACCGGGCGCAGCCTTTTCTCAGAGGAGTGCCTGAACATGGCTGGCAAAGACTATTTAAACGACGTGCAAGCGTGTGAGAAAAAGCCGCTGTGGCAACGCATTGGTTGGTTGGTGTTGATCTGGACCGCCAGCGTGGCGAGCCTGGCTGTATTTGCCATGCTGATCCGCCTGTTCATGACCGCAGCGGGCATGAAAAGCCATTGACGTCCAAATCTGTAGCCGCTGCCGCAGGCTGCGATAAGGCCCGCAGGGCCTTCAAAAAGCGTGGGTCGCTGCGCAACCCTTCGCAGCCTGCGGCAGCGGCTACAGGAGGTTTACAGTTATTTACGCGCCTTGAGGATGACGAATTTAGGCGTGGCAGCCACTTGCTCAACCCCTCGAAACAACTTGGCCAGCTTGCTGTGATAGCCCAAGTGGCGATTGCCTACGATGTACAGCGCGCCGCCGACAACCAGCGCTTCACGGGCTTGCTGGAACATGCGCCAGGCCAAAAAGTCGCCCACCACTTGTTGCTGGTGAAACGGCGGATTGCACAACACCACGTCCAATGAGTTCGGCGCCTGCCCTGCCAGGCCGTCGCCTGCACGTACCGTCACGTCGCGATCGCCCAGCGCCGCCTGCCAGTTCTCCTGTGCCGATTGCACCGCCATAAACGATTCATCGACCAGCGTGTAGTGCGCCTGTGGGTTGTTCAGGGCGCTGGCGATGGCCAGCACGCCATTACCGCAGCCCAGGTCGGCCACACGGGCCGAGCCCAGGTTGGTCGGCAGGTGTGGCAAAAACGCTCGCGTGCCAATATCCAGCCCTTCACGGCAGAACACGTTGGCGTGGTTGAGCAGCTCGATAGCAGGCTTGTCCAGCGAGTAACGTGAAGGGTAGGGCGAGGTAAACGGTCCAAGGCCCTGTGCCGTCGCCACCAGCAAGCGAGCTTTTTTGACCGCCAGCGAGGCTTGCACCGGGCCGATATAGCGCTCCAGCAAATCCCCTGCCGCACGCGGTAAGTGTTTGATCATGGCACCTGCAATCACCTGTGTGCCCGGAGCCAATTGCCCTTGCAGGCGAATCAGTTGCTCTTCCAGCAACGCCAGGGTTTTTGGCACCCGCACCAGTACGCAGTCGAATGGGCCTACCAGTGGCTGGCTGGCGGGAATGATCGACACCGCATCAAATGCATGGCCGTTGCGCACCAGATTCTTTTCCAGGCCTTGAATGGCCAGGAACGAGTCACTGCTGCTGGTGACGTGCATCGTACTGACCAGGCTGACGGCCAAGGCCCCAAAACTGTCGTTGAGCACCAATATCCGGCTGTTGGCCGGCAACGCCAATTCGGCCACGTGGTTAAGCAAATACTCATCCGCAGCGTCGAAGGCCTGGAGTGGCTCATTCTGTTGTTCAGGCTGGCGGATCAAGTGGAGTTGGGCGAAAGGACTTTCGAGCGCAGGCATCTATACAAACTCTGGGGCATCGACAGCGGCTTGAATTGAGCACAAAGGCAGTCAAGCAGCCATGGAGGCCGTGGCATTTTCAGGTGTTGGCGATTTTACTTTTTTTTACGAGAGATTGCCCGACGCTTTTGGTCGGGGTACTGATTATTCAAGGGGGAGGGGGCCCTTAAAGAAGACCGCATCTGGCAGCGATGACCACGGCAGACGTCTTGTTGGTGGCGCCCATTTTTCGCATTGCACTGCTGATGTGAAAGTTTACGGTTCGCGGTGTCAGACTCAGGATCATGGCAATGTCAGACGCCATTTTGCCTTGGGCGGTCCATTTCAAGATCTCTGATTCACGCAGAGAAAGATGATTATCTGGGGCATTTAGCCGCATGTTCAAAAAGAACTTTTCATACATCGCGGTGTGCAACTGATGGCAGAGCCACAGTAAGTCGCCCACTTTGTCATCGAACTCCTGGGGTGACACAGGCGAGTTGCTTCGAGTCAGGCTTAGTATGCTGACCGTTCCTTTTGCGTCTTGAGCTGATAGCGACCAACCATAATTGAGCCCATATGACTGCGACACCTTTTTTAGTTCAGGCGTTTCACTGAACAACTGCTGGTCCCACACTAACGGATCGATAGACTTTCTGAAGTGGTTTTCTATTGGGTTTTTATGGGTGATACAACACGCATCGAAAGTTTCAATAAACTCGCTTGGGTGATTAGTCAGTATTTTTCTATCTATTTGGATGCTCCCGCGTTGCGGAGCCATTCTGAACAAAAAACTATCAAATCCGCATAGTTCAATTCGATTGCGTGCATAAGTGAGTAAAGTGGATTCACCCTTTTGGGTAAGTTCTTGTTTTGTATAAAAACGATTGGCAGTGCCCATAATGCGTGGGGCTCCCAGAAGGTGGATCCAATGTGGAATTTAATAGTAGTTCATAATTCTCAAGAATATGTAGGAATTTTCTCGATCAATTTTAAGAGTAATTGCTCTAGTGTTTTAAGTCTCTGAAGATTTAACGTTTTTTTCACGCTTGTTATCGATTTGTTTTTTTGGCGCCATTTTTTGGTTGAGGCTTAGTGTTGAAAGCCATGTTTAAAGTTGACAGTGCTAAACGTCATTAACAACTCGTCACACATTTCTGTACGAGTGCATAGCTCTCCCTGTTTCTCCTATGAATTCAAAGCCATCACAAACCGTCAGTGTTCCTCCTCGCGTGTTTGCGCGACACTAGGGCCATCAGCCCAATGGAGCGCACCATGACCGCCAGCGCAGAAAAATTCACCCGCCAGACGCTGCTCGATGTTAAACCCCTGACCCCCAACCTGTTTACCTTGCGCACCACCCGCGACCAAGGGTTTCGCTTTCGCGCAGGGCAGTTTGCAAGGCTGGGCGTGACCAAGGCCGACGGCAGTACGGTGTGGCGTGCCTACTCCATGGTGTCTTCCCCGTATGACGAGTTTTTGGAGTTCTTTTCAATCGTGGTGCCGGGGGGGGAGTTCACCAGTGAGCTGAGCCGCTTACAGGTGGGCGATACCTTGCTGGTAGACCGCCAGGCCTTTGGCTACCTGACTCTGGACCGTTTTGTCGATGGCCGGGACCTGTGGTTGTTGGCAACAGGAACCGGTATCGCACCGTTCGTCTCGATCCTGCAAGACTTTGAAGTATGGGAAAAATTTGAACGCATCGTATTGGTTTACAGCGCCCGGGAAGCACGTGAACTGGCGTATCAGGATTTAATCGCTGAACTGGGAAAGCGTGATTATCTCGTCGAATACGCACACAAACTGACCTATATACCGATAGTGACCCGTGAACAAATGGCGGGTGCGTTAAACGGGCGTATAACAACGCTGATTGAAAACGGTGAGCTTGAGCGTGCGGCGGGCATTGAACTAACACCCGAGCACTCGCGGGTCATGTTGTGCGGTAATCCACAAATGATTGATGACACGCGTAAGTTATTGAAAGCACGCAATCTGCAACTAAGCCTTTCGCGTCGTCCCGGGCAAGTTGCGGTAGAGAACTATTGGTAGGTCAACTAAACAAGGTCTTTAATAAACAACGGCGCCTCTAAGCGCCGTTGTTTAAGCCCGGGCCTCTATGGCCGGTTCTTTTGTTCTTTGAGCAGGTCGCGGATCTCACCCAGCAGTTCTTCTTCTTTAGAAGGCAGTGGCGGGGTGCTTGGGGCGACTTCTTCTTGACGGCGCAGGCGGTTGATCGCCTTGACGCCCAAAAAGATAGCAAACGCCACAATCAGAAAGTCGATGACGGTCTGAATGAATTTGCCATAAGCCAATACCACCGCTGGGGCGTCACCGGCCGCCGCTTTGAGCGTAATGGCCAGGTCCGAGAAGTCCACGCCGCCAATCAACAGCCCCAAAGGCGGCATGACCACATCGCCGACGAAGGATGAAACGATTTTGCCGAACGCAGCGCCGATGATGATGCCCACGGCCATATCGACCACGTTCCCTTTGACCGCGAAGGCCTTGAACTCACTTAAGACGCTCATTGGTTATTCCTTGTTACAGATGAGGTTGGTAGATGCAGTGTAAATCAGCCTTGCGCATCTCGCCTGCCAGGCCACTTGCAATCTCATGGGTTGACCCGCAGGCGGCGTATAAGTTTAAACGTTTCAGCGCTTAACGCCTTTAGCGTCTTCAAGCCAGCCTTTTTTCTTAATGGGGCAGTTCAGGCCTTTCAATTTAGAGAACCCCACCCGCGCCTCTAACCTTTGCGCAACGTAGTGACTACGTAGCTAATAACCAGAGGACACGTGCATGACCACCCCTTTCGGCCTTGGGCCCCGTACCCAACGACGCCTGCTTAGTGCGTTGAGCATCAGCCTGCTATCGGTTTCCGTTCACGCCGCTACCTTGACCCGCGATAACGGCGCGGCGGTGGGTGATAACCAAAACTCACAAACGGCCGGCGCCAATGGCCCCGTGTTGCTGCAAGACGTACAACTGCTGCAAAAGCTGCAGCGCTTTGACCGCGAGCGTATCCCTGAACGTGTGGTGCATGCCCGCGGCACCGGCGCCCACGGCAGCTTCACCGTGACCAACGACCTCAGTGACCTGACCAAAGCCCGGGTGTTTGCAGCCGGCGAAACCACGCCTGTGTTTGTGCGCTTCTCGGCGGTGGTTCATGGCAACCACTCCCCGGAAACCCTGCGTGACCCGCGTGGCTTTGCCACCAAGTTCTATACCGCAGACGGCAACTGGGACCTGGTGGGCAACAACTTCCCGACGTTTTTTATTCGTGATGCGATCAAGTTCCCGGACATGGTGCACGCGTTTAAGCCCGACCCGCGCACCAACCTTGACGATGACTCGCGGCGCTTTGATTTCTTCTCTCATGTGCCTGAAGCCACGCGCACCCTGACCGAGCTGTACTCCGACTCGGGCACCCCGGCCAGCTATCGCGAAATGGACGGTAATGGTGTGCACGCCTACAAACTGGTGAATGCCAAGGGCGAAGTGCACTACGTGAAGTTCCACTGGAAGAGCCTGCAAGGCATTCACAACCTCGACCCTAAAGAAGTCACCCAGGTGCAGGGCCGTGACTACAGCCACATGACCCACGACCTGGTCACGCACATCAACCAGGGCGACTTCCCCAAGTGGGATTTGTACGTGCAAGTGCTCACGCCTGAAGACTTGAAGTCATTCGACTTTGACCCTTTG
Source organism: Pseudomonas sp. PS01297 (assembly GCF_029959305.1). Taxonomy (NCBI): domain Bacteria; kingdom Pseudomonadati; phylum Pseudomonadota; class Gammaproteobacteria; order Pseudomonadales; family Pseudomonadaceae; genus Pseudomonas; species Pseudomonas sp. PS01297. The sequence continues at coordinate 6,521 of NZ_JASCPQ010000110.1, read as the reverse complement.
GACGCGACCAAAATCTGGCCGAACGTGCCGGAGCGCAAAGTCGGCCAGATGGTACTGAACCGCAACCCGGCCAACGTCTTCCAGGAAACCGAGCAAGTGGCCATGGCGCCGGCCAACCTGGTGCCAGGTATCGAGCCGTCTGAAGACCGCTTGCTGCAAGGTCGGGTGTTCTCCTACGCCGACACGCAGATGTACCGTTTAGGCGCCAACGCCCTGCAATTGCCGATCAACGCCCCACGAGTGACGGTCAACAACGGCAATCAGGACGGCGCCATGAACACCGGTCATAGCACCTCGGGCGTGAACTACCAGCCAAGCCGACTGGAGCCGCGTGAAGAACCACAAACCGCGCGTTACAGCCAAATGCCGCTGTCGGGCACGACCCAGCAGGCGAAGATCCAGCGTGAGCAGAACTTCAAACAGGCAGGCGATCTTTACCGTTCATACAGCAAGAAAGAGCGCCAGGACCTGATTGAAAACTTCGGCGGCTCGTTGGCCACCACCGATGACGTCAGCAAGCACATCATCCTGTCGTTCCTTTATAAGGCAGACCCGGAGTACGGCACCGGCGTGACCAAAGTGGCCAAAGGCGACCTGGCACGGGTCAAAGCACTGGCGGCCAAGTTGGTGGATTAACCTTCGCCGGTCGTTGTAGGGGCGAGCTCGCCTCGCGATCTTGAAAACGATCAAAAGATCGCGAGACAAGCTCGCTCCTACATGGATCTGTGACCTCTGACAGGTAGCGTACACATGCGAATTTTTGCTTTAGCTACGATGCTGCTGTTGAGTGGGTGGGCACTTGCCGACCAGCCCGACACCCAGACTCAACTCAAGGGCTACTACTTCGACGCCGCCCGGCGTGGCGACGTGGTCATGCTCGACACCTTCATCGACTCGCACTTTGATCTCGATGCCCAGGACAGCAAAGGCTACACCGCCTTGATTCTTGCGGCGTATAACGGCCATGACGAGGCGGTCGAGCACTTGCTCAAGGCGGGTGCCAATGCCTGTGCGCAAGACCTGCGCGGCAATACCGCGCTGATGGGCGCCATTTTCAAAGGCGAATTCAAGATCGCCCGGCGGCTGATGAACACCGACTGCAACCCCGATCAGCGCAACGGCGCGGGACAGACCGCGGCCATGTTTGCCGGGTTGTTCAAGCGGGTCGAACTGCTCAACGATCTATCCCAAAAAGGCGCCGACCTGAATGCCAAGGATGCCCAAGGCAATACCGCCGCTCAGCTGATCAAGGGCGAAATCCGCATGCCTGAGTCGCACTGATCGCAGCCTTGTGGGCTATCATCGCGGTTTTTGTGCGGAGTTCAGATGGCCAAGCCTAAGCGCATTTACGGCTGTACCGAGTGCGGTGCAACTTTCCCCAAGTGGGCCGGGCAGTGCGCAGAATGCGGCGTCTGGAACACTCTGGTAGAAACCGTTGTTGAAAGCGGCGCTGCTGCGCCTCCCAGTGGCCGTACCGGCTGGACCGGGCAACAGGCGCAAATCAAAACCCTGGCCGAAGTCAGCATCGAAGAAATCCCGCGCTTTTCGACCGCCTCCGGCGAGCTCGACCGGGTGCTCGGTGGCGGTCTGGTCGACGGCTCGGTGGTGCTGATCGGCGGTGACCCCGGCATCGGCAAGTCAACCATCCTCCTGCAAACCTTGTGTCAGATGGCCACGCGCATGCCCGCGCTGTACGTCACCGGCGAAGAATCCCAGCAGCAAGTGGCCATGCGCGCCCGGCGTCTGGGCTTGCCACAGGACCAGCTCAAGGTCATGACCGAAACCTGCATCGAAAACATCATCGCCACGGCCAAGCTCGAAAAGCCCAAGGTCATGGTGATCGACTCGATCCAGACCATCTTCACCGAACAGCTGCAGTCGGCACCGGGCGGCGTGTCGCAAGTGCGCGAGAGCGCGGCGTTGCTGGTGCGTTATGCCAAATCCAGCGGCACGGCGATCTTTCTGGTCGGCCACGTGACCAAAGAGGGCGCTCTCGCTGGCCCCCGCGTGCTGGAGCACATGGTCGATACCGTGTTGTATTTCGAAGGTGAATCCGACGGGCGGTTACGTTTGCTGCGCGCGGTGAAAAACCGTTTCGGTGCGGTCAACGAACTGGGCGTTTTCGGCATGACCGACAAAGGCCTGAAAGAAGTCTCCAACCCGTCTGCGATCTTCCTGACGCGGGCACAAGAAGAAGTCCCGGGCAGCGTGGTAATGGCCACGTGGGAAGGGACACGGCCGATGCTGGTTGAAGTACAAGCGCTGGTGGACGACAGCCACATGTCCAACCCGCGCCGCGTGACCTTGGGCCTCGATCAAAACCGGCTGGCCATGTTGCTGGCGGTGCTGCACCGCCATGGCGGCATCCCGACCCACGACCAGGACGTGTTCCTCAACGTGGTGGGCGGGGTCAAAGTGCTGGAAACCGCGTCAGACCTGGCCTTGATGGCCGCCGTCATGTCCAGTTTGCGCAACCGCCCGCTGCCCCACGACTTGCTGGTGTTTGGCGAAGTCGGCCTGTCGGGCGAGGTACGCCCGGTGCCGAGCGGTCAGGAACGTCTGAAAGAAGCCGCCAAACACGGCTTTAAACGCGCCATCGTGCCCAAAGGCAACGCCCCCAAAGAATCCCCGCCGGGTCTCACTATCATTGCGGTGACCCGTCTGGAACAAGCGCTGGATGCGTTGTTTGAATAGCGTTTTAAATGTGTAAATAAATCTGCAATAGGCGCGTTGTGGTTTGTCTGTTAACGTCGGTTTTAGCCCGTATTTATAGGCTTTAGTCTATAAATAATATGTGCAAAAAAATCTGCAAAAGAGACCGGCCATGACCGACCTGTACACCTCCATTAGCTGGCTTGAGCCGTTGCTGTTCGAACCTGTCCCTGTGGATATGGTTGAGATGGCAGATCAAATGCTGACCCTCAAGGGCCGGCTCGAAGGGCTTTACCCGGCAGAGACCCGTGAGCGTATTGGCCGGCTCTTGCAACTGACCAACAGCTTTTATTCAAACCTGATTGAAGGGCAGTACACCGAGCCCAAGGTGATCGAGCAAAAAGCGCAGATCAAACGCTCAGCCAAGCAGTTAACTGAAATCGCGACGTCGCACGTTCACGTTCAACGCGCATTTGAACGCATCATTGATCGGGATGGAGGGACTGACTGGGCAGATCTTTTTGCCGTGAATTTTGTCTCCCTCATCCATCGCGGCTTGTTCCGTGATGCCAGTGAGCAAGAACTGCACATTGATGGGTTAAAGGCGCCGATGGTGCCCGGACAACTCAGAGACATGGCCGGGCTCAATGTGTTCGTCGGTCAGCATGAGGCGCCGGCTTATCAGGCGGTGCGCCCGATGCTTGAGCGCATGCAGGTTGTGTATGGGCGCTTGGCCGATCCCCGCTATCGGTTGATTGCCACACTGGCTTATCACCACCGCCTGGCGTGGGTGCATCCCTTCCCGGATGGCAATGGCCGGGTGGTGCGCATGGTCACGCATTTACAGCTCTTGAAGCTGGGGCTGGCCTCACCCTTGTGGTCGCTGTCCCGTGGGCTTGCCCGCGAGCACGAAGCGTATTACCAGCACCTGGCCCAGGCGGACCAGCATCGCCAGGGCGATCTGGACGGGCGAGGGCAATTGTCTTTAAAAGCCTTGCAGGCTTTCGTGCGTTTTATGCTGCGCACCTGCATCGACCAGATGAGTTACATGCTGGAGGCGCTGGACCGTGATGCCTTACGCGCGCGACTTGAACGGGCGGTCGCTTTCGATGAGCGATTTATGGCCGCAGAGATCAAGCCGCAAATTGCCCGCGCCTTGCATATCCTGATCACTCAGGGGGCTGTCGCGCGTAATGACTTCAAAGTGTTCATGGGGTTGGGTGAGCGAACCGCGATCAATCAACTAAAGAAGCTCGTGCAGTTGGGCGTGGTAGACAGCCCGTCGCCAAAATCAAGGCTGATCTATCCAGGTTTTCCGGTGTGGTTCGCGCAACTGGTTTTCCCTGATCTGCATCGACGCTTTATTTAAGTGAACGCCCAGCATAAATCTGCAAAAGAAGGCTCTAGACCAAGGTAAGGGGGTGGTCTTTAGAGTCAGGAGCGCTACACTCCGAGAGCGGTACTTCTTGTCCAACTGGCCGGAATATAAAAATGAATAATAAAAATAGCCTGCTACGCCACATCCCGTGGCTGGTGCTGGCAATTGTAGGAGCCTGCGCCCTTGGCGTGGTGGCATTACGCCGGGGAGAGGCGATCAACGCGCTGTGGATTGTTGTTGCAGCGGTGGCTATCTACCTGGTCGCGTACCGTTATTACAGTCTGTTCATTGCCACGCGCGTGATGCAGCTGGATCCCAACCGGGCAACGCCTGCGGTGCTCAATAACGATGGTCTGGACTACGTGCCGACCAACAAACACATCCTTTTCGGACACCACTTTGCCGCCATCGCCGGCGCTGGCCCTCTGGTCGGCCCCGTACTGGCTGCGCAAATGGGCTACCTGCCCGGCACACTGTGGCTGATTGCCGGTGTGGTACTGGCGGGCGCGGTTCAAGACTTCATGGTCTTGTTCATGTCCACACGTCGCAACGGTCGCTCCCTGGGTGACATGGTGCGCGAAGAAATGGGCAAGGTGCCTGGCACCATCGCGCTGTTTGGCTGCTTCCTGATCATGATCATCATCCTCGCGGTGCTGGCGCTGATCGTGGTTAAAGCCTTGGCCGAAAGCCCGTGGGGCATGTTCACGGTGATGGCAACCATCCCGATTGCGATGTTTATGGGCGTGTACATGCGCTACATACGCCCGGGTCGCATCGGTGAAATTTCGGTTATCGGTGTGCTGCTGTTGCTCGGTTCGATCTGGCTGGGCGGGCAAATTGCCGCGAGCCCGGAGTGGGCCCATGTGTTCACCTTCACCGGTGTGCAAATCACCTGGATGCTGATCGGCTATGGCTTTGTGGCAGCGGTACTGCCGGTGTGGCTGGTACTGGCACCGCGTGACTACCTGTCGACCTTCCTCAAAATCGGCACCATCATCGCGCTGGCCATCGGCATTCTGATCACCATGCCCGAGCTGAAAATGCCGGCCGTGACTCAGTTCATCGACGGCAATGGCCCGGTCTGGAAAGGCGGTCTGTTCCCGTTCCTGTTCATCACCATTGCCTGCGGCGCGGTGTCGGGTTTCCACGCACTGATCTCCTCGGGTACTACCCCTAAACTGCTGGATAACGAAGCCAACGCCCGTTACATCGGCTACGGCGGCATGCTGATGGAGTCCTTCGTGGCCATCATGGCAATGGTTGCCGCTTCGGTGATCGAGCCGGGCGTGTACTTCGCCATGAACAGCCCGCCTGCCATTGTGGGCGGTGACGTGGTGACCGTGGCACAAACCGTGACCAGTTGGGGCTTTGCCATTACCCCGGATGCGTTGACCGCGTTGGCCAAAGACATCGGTGAAACCACCGTACTGGCCCGCGCAGGCGGCGCTCCGACACTGGCCGTGGGTATCGCACAGATCCTGCACCACGTGTTGCCGGGTGAAAACACCATGGCGTTCTGGTACCACTTCGCCATTCTGTTTGAAGCCTTGTTTATTTTGACCGCTGTCGACGCCGGTACCCGTGCCGGTCGCTTCATGCTGCAAGACCTGTTGGGCAGCTTCGTGCCAGCGCTCAAGCGCACCGAATCCTGGCCGGCCAACCTTATTGCCACCGCAGGCTGCGTGGCGATGTGGGGGTACTTGCTGTATCAAGGCGTGATCGACCCGTTGGGCGGCATCAACACCCTGTGGCCGCTGTTCGGTATCTCTAACCAGATGCTGGCGGGTATTGCGCTGATGCTGGCGACGGTTGTGCTGATCAAAATGAAGCGTCAACGCTACATCTGGGTCACCATGCTGCCAGCGGTCTGGCTGCTGATCTGCACCACCACCGCAGGCTTCATCAAGCTGTTCGACGCTAACCCGGCGGTCGGCTTCCTGTCGCTGGCGAAAAAATACAGCACGGCGCTGGACGCAGGCCAAGTGATTGCCCCGGCGAAAAACATCGACCAGATGCAGCACGTCATCATCAACGCGTACACCAACGCGGGCTTGACCGTCCTGTTCCTGTTCGTGGTGTTCAGCATCTTGTTCTACGCGCTCAAAGTCGGCGTTGCCGCTTGGGGCGACAAAGAACGTACGGACAAAGAAACGCCCTTCAAGGCGATGCCCGATGCACGATAGAGGATTGCAGCCATGTTCAATGACCTGAGTCGCCTCGGTAAATACCTCGGTCAGGCCGCGCGCCTGATGGTCGGCATGCCCGACTACGACAACTACGTCGAGCATATGCAAACCAATCACCCGGACAAGCCGGTGATGAGCTACGAGGCGTTCTTCCGAGAGCGCCAGGAAGCTCGTTACGGCGGCAAGAGCGGGCCCAAGTGCTGTTAACCCGTTAAGGGCTAGCGGTAGCTGACTGTGGGAGCGGGCTTGCTCGCGATAGGAGCGCTGAGGTGTACCAAATACACCGCATCGCCAGAATCGCGAGC
>NZ_JASCPQ010000010.1:0-81203 GCF_029959305.1 Pseudomonas sp. PS01297 | reverse complement strand
CGGTCGGCGGGTGCTGGTGGTTTTTTTTAAAACAAAAAAAACCCGGCCCCAACCCGCGCTCCTACACGTGTCAGGCATCCCTGTTTTAGGGGTTACTCACCAACCCCAGCCATTCCGTAAACAGCCGCACTTTCGACAACCCTTGTTTGTCATGCGCCACGTTCAGCCAATAGCCATACGGGCCGATGACCTCCACGGGGGTGATCGGCAGCAGGCTGGCGTTGGCCAATTCTTTTTCGATCATCTGGCGGTCGATCACAGCCAGTCCGCCCCCGGCAACTGCGGTGTGGATCACTTGGTCCAGCGTGCTGAACTCCAGCCCGCGGGCTGCATCGACGTCGTCACGGCCCATGGCGGCCAGCCAGTTCTCCCAGACCTTCAAGCGTTTGCCGTCGTGCAGGATGTGCAGCAAGGGCAGGGTGCGCACATCCGGCGGCTGGCCGTTGACGAACAGTTCCGGGCTGGCGACGGCAATGTGGCGCTCCATCACCAGCAACTGGCTGCTGCAATGGCTGTCCGCTTCCAGACCCCAATGGATGATGCAGTCCACTTCCCCCAGGCTGTCGTGAGCGCTGGTGTTGGTCACGCTCAGGCTGATGTCCGGGTAACGTTCGCAGAACGCGCGCAAGTGCGCCGACAACCAGCGCGTGCCCCAAGTGGGCGGCACGACAATACGCAGGCGCTGGCGCAGATTGGGCACGCGCACGGCCTGCAAGGCGCGCTCCATGTGATCGAACGCCTCGGCCAACTGCGGCGACAACCTCACGCCGGTTTCGGTCAGCGACAACCCTTGTGGTGTGCGCACGAAAAGCGCGACACCCAAGTAGTCTTCAAGTTGTTTGATTTGTCGGCTGACAGCCCCTTGGGTGACGTTAAGGCTTAACGCCGCCTGGCTGAAACTGCGATGGCGCGCGACTTCTTCAAAGACGCGCAGCGTGTTGAGCGACGGCAATTGACGCATGACGCTTTGCTCCGCACCGGCCTTCTACGCCAGAAGGGTAGGGCGGGCTTATTGTTATGTAGGAGGTTTCATATTTCTGTGGCGGATTGTAGCCGTTGTCACGGGCGGCGATAAGCGGCCCCACTCGTCAGAAAATCACATCTCATCTAAACCTTTGCCGTCATGGGCCTTCAGATTCTGTGCAGGACATAAACCTGCCTTTTACTGGAGGACGCAATGAAACCCCTGATGGCCCCTAAACGCTTTATGGCTGGATGTGCCTTGGCCTACGCCCTGTTTGTGATCGGCAGCGCGGTCGCTGCAAGCCCGGCAGATTTTGTCGACGAGTCGTCTGCGGCAGGCATTGCGGCGATTGAAACCAGCCGCATGGCGATCAGTAAATCGTCTTCAACCGACGTCGGCAGTTACGCGGTTGAGGTGATCAAGGACTACACCGATGCCAATCGCGATTTAAAAGACATCGCGCAAAAGCAGGGCTTGAAGGTCGCTGATCAAGAAGAAATCCTCAGCAAAGCCAAAAAATTGATGCTGCAGGTGCAGGAAGGCGATTCCTTTGATGCCGCGTATGCGGCCAATCAGGTCAAGGCCAGCGAGGAGGCGATCGAGCTGTATAAACAGCAGATTGATGACCCGGCGTCACCTGAGCTTCAGGCGTTTGCCGAGAAGTATCTGCCCAAGTTGCAAATGCACTTGGACATGGCTAAAAGGCTGGTCTCGGCGCACCACAAAGGCGATGGCGCGGTATTGCCGGAGTGAGAGCGTCAATGGCGTAGCGGTGGGTTTGGCACCGCTACGTCAGCTCAGGTCAGACCGCGATGTCGTTGAAACCGCAGTACTCTTCCCAGCTCATCTCCAGGGCTTCGGCCACTTCCTGATGCACTTCAAGGCGCATGGCTTTGAGTTCTTCGGGGCTGCGGGCGATCAGTTCCAGCGCCAGTTCCCAGGCATCAAGGCCACGGCTTTCGGCTTCGTCTTCAAAGGCCCACAAGATTTGTTGCTGGCGGTCCTCGGCGCTCAGCTCTTTCATTTCTTCCAGCAGATGCGGGTGCGCCTTGATAAAGGTATCCAGGGCCAGTTCGTTACGGGATTCTTTTGGGATCATATGGCGTCTCGGATCGTTAGGACGGTCTGCGGGGCAGACCGTCGTCAGGGCGTTTTTCGCATGCTAGCGACTTCACCCCCTGATGAAAAGCGCCATTAGCCCACAGGCTGCAGCTTGCTTTCGCGCTGCAGCATAAAGCCCCAGATGGCCAGCGCCAGGGTCGAGATCACGGCGCCGACCACCACAATGCCGTCCCAGCCATACACCGGATAGGTTTGTGCGCCGATCAACGAGCCCAATGCGCCGCCGATGAAGTAGCAGGTGATGTAGCCGGCGTTCAGTCGATTACGGGCCGCAGGGCGGACTTGGAACACCGCGTTCTGATTGCTCACGTGCACCAGTTGCACGGCAAAATCCAGCGCCAGCACGCCAATCAGCAGGGCGATCAGCGAGTGACCGGCAAACGCCATCGGCAGCCAGCAGGCCAGCAGTACCAGCAAGCCCACGGTGGTCGCCATTTGCCCGCGGCCCCGATCGGCCATGCGCCCGGCCCAGTTGGCCGCCACGGCACCCACCGCGCCCGCCAGGCCAAACAGGCCAATCACGCCGTCGGAGTAGTTGTAAGGCGGTACGGCCAGCAGAAACGCCAGTGGTGTCCAGAACAAGGCGAACAGCGAGAACGTCAGCAGGCCGAGTACGGAACGCAGGCGCAGCACCGGTTCTTCGACAAACAGCTTGAACACCGACCCCAGCAGTTTCGGGTAGCTCAGGCCTGCGCTGTGGTGGTGGTTGGGCAAAGCGAAAAACAGCGAAATAGCGCTGATAAACATCAACCCTGCGGCCAGCAGGTAAATGCTGCGCCAGTCACCGGCCGAGGACAGCGCCCCGGCCACAGTACGCGCCAGCAGAATGCCCAGCAGCAAGCCGCTCATCAGCGTGCCGACTACACGGCCACGGCTTTGCGGGTCGGTGAGGCTGGCTGCCATCGGTACCAGCACTTGCGCCGACACCGAAAACATCCCGGTGACCGCCGTGCCAATCAGCAGCCAGGTCAATGACGGCGCAAAGGCACTGAGCAACAGGCCGGCCGCGCTGAGCACGGTCATGGTGACGATCAGGCGGCGCTGTTCAAACAGGTCGCCCAGCGGCACCAGCAAAAACAGGCCCGCGCCGTAACTCAATTGCGCCGTGATCACCACGGTGCCAGCGCTTTCCATGCTCAGGCCGAGCTCTTGGGCGATGGTGTGCAGCAGCGGTTGGGCGTAGTAGTTGCTGGCGACCGCAAGGCCGGTGGCAACCGCCATCAGGAGGATCAGGGCAGTGCTTAAAGGTTTAGTGGCAGCAGGTGATTCGGACATTGACTGTCTCTTTGGCAAGAGTGGAATGGCGTGAAGTATCCGGAATGCCTGCGCGAGATGTCACTGAATATGTCGAGAATTTTGATTTTTAAACGACAAAGCCCCGCGTCATGACAACGCGGGGCTTTGGTAACCGTGCTAGCGCTGGATCAGTTGCGGCGGCCCAGCAGCAGGCCGACCACCAGGCCGACACCGGCCGAGATCGCTACGGTTTGCCATGGGTGGCCACCGATATAGTTCTCGGTGGCATCGACCACCGGCTTGCTGCGCTCACGCACGTTGCTGACCGAGTCCAGGGCTTGCTTGAGCTTGAGGCCAACCTGTGCACGCAGGGTTTCGCCTTCTTCGCCTACCAGCGACGCGCTGTCCTTGAGCAGCTTGTCAGATTCGGCGATCAATTCTTGAAGCTCGCTGAATGCCTGATCCTTGATCTGATCTTCAGCGGCTTGTACGGCATTTTTTCGAGCCATTGCGGTACTCCTTGCAGGTGAATGGGGTGATGACTAATGGAGTCAACCCAATGCTAAAAAGTTGCATCGATTTTTCAACGCATTGTGAAACCGAGGTGTGAGCGTAGTAAAAATCCAGGCTGAGACACTTCTTTTGAGGGTGTAAGATGTCGCCTAATTTACGCAGCAGGAAAATCTCATGAGCTTCAACCTCGCCAATAAGTCACTCGCCGAGCGTGCTGCGCTTGAGGATGAAAAGTCCCGTCTGTACGAACTGTGGCAAAGCAACTTGGGCAAAGCCAAAGGCGATGCAGCCCGCCTGTTTGGCGAGCGCGCCAAACGCAAGGGCAAATGGGCAGAATGGGTCCGTTCAGAGCTGGACGCCATGTCGCCGCCTGAATACGCCAACATGGTGCGCAGTGAAGTCAACCGCCTGATGGCCGCCAAGTAATACGCATGCGCTAATCAACCTCGCAGACAATAAACCCCTGTGCTGCACCGCCGACCTTGATCTGCACCTCATCGTCCACCTGCTTGCCGATCAAGGCCGCGCCCAGCGGTGCACGCGGGGTGATCACGGTCACGCTCTGGCCTTCATGGGCAAGCTTGAGTCCGGCCGCGTCCGGGGCCAGGAACAGCCACTGTTCACTGCCGTTGTCAGCTTCCAGCTTGACCAGCGCGCCCAACTGAACCCCGTGAGCGGGATCAAACGGCGCCAAGGTCATGGCCTGGCAGTGTTTCAGTGCCTGACGGATTTCCTCAACCCGGCGCGCCTGGCCGGTGGCCAGGTACGAGGCTTCAAGGCCGAGGGTGTCGTATTTGTTTTCGGCGATGTTTTCTTCGTGGGTCGCGGCTTCATAAGCGGTTTGCGCCGCCCGCTGGAGCACGTCGAGGTCGATGGCGAGTTTTTCCAGCATCTGCTGGTACACGGCGGTCTTGTTCATAAAGGCGGCTTGAAGGGAAACGAGCGGCGATTGTCGCCTTGGCCCAAGCCTTCTGTACACGCTGATTTGCGCAGACAATCAGCCCTTTAACTGGTGGAGCCCGGAATGAAAGCCTCCTGGGATATTTTTTGCAGTGTGGTCGATAACTACGGCGACATTGGTGTGACCTGGCGTTTGGCCCGACAACTGGTGGCTGAGCATCAGGTGCCGGTGCGGCTGTGGGTCGATGATTTGCAGGCCTTTGTGCCGCTGTGCCCTGAGGCCGATGCCAGCGCTGCCCAGCAGTGGCAGCAGGGCGTTGACGTGCGCCTGTGGCCCAAGGACTGGCAGCCGGTGGAAGCCGCTGACGTAGTGATCGAGGCCTTCGCCTGCACCTTGCCCGACGACTATCTACAGGCCATAAAAGCCCGGCAAACCCCGGTGCTATGGCTCAACCTCGAATATCTGAGTGCTGAAGACTGGGTCAGCGGCTGCCACGGTCTGGCGTCCTTGCGACCGGATGGCTTGAAGCGCACGTTCTTCTTTCCGGGCTTTGAAGCCGGGACGGGCGGCTTGTTGCGCGAAGCTGACTTGCTGGCCCGACGCCGTGCTTTTGAGCAAGACCCGCACGCCAAGAAGGCTTTTTTGCACAGCCTGGGCGTTGTGGCGGCGGACAACGCTCGTCTGATCTCTCTGTTTGCCTACGAAAACACCGGGCTGGCCAGTTGGCTGGACGCCATGGCGTCGGGGGCGACGGCCATTCACCTGCTCGTGCCGCAAGGGCGGATCATGGGCGATCTGTTGCGTTGGCTTGCAATCGAGGAGTTGGCGCTGGGGCGTGTCGAGCAGAGCGGGTCATTGACCGTGCAGGCGTTGCCGTTCGTCCGACAGCAAGATTACGACCGCCTGTTATGGAGCTGTGATTTCAACGCGGTGCGCGGCGAAGACTCGTTTGTCCGCGCGCAATGGGCAGGGCGCCCGCTGCTGTGGCACATCTACGAGCAGGAAGAAGACGCGCACTGGATCAAACTCAATGCGTTTCTGGCGCTGTACATCAAAGGCCTGTCGCCCGCTGCCGCGCAAGCCTTTACCGGTCTGTGGCATGCCTGGAATGCCGGCTCAGACATGGCGCCGAGCTGGAATGGCGTGCAGGAACACTGGTCAGAAATCTCCGAACACGCCGACAAATGGTGTCTGGAGCAGTCATTGCAGGCTGATCTTGCGCAAGCGCTAGTACTGTTTTATAGAAATTGGATATGATACGCGGCCTAGATTTTTGTAAATCTCAATCCAAATTCGGATACTCGTAATGAAAACTGGTAAAGAGCTTAAACCCGGTACAGTGATTCGTATCGACAACGACCCTTGGCTGGTTCAGAAAGCTGAGTTCACCAAGTCTGGTCGTAACAGCGCAATCATGAAGACCAAGCTGAAGAACCTGCTGACTGGTTACAAGACTGAAACCGTATACAGCGCTGACGACAAGCTGGATGACGTGATCCTGGATCGCAAAGAAGCGACCCTGTCCTTCATCAGCGGCGACACCTACACGTTCATGGACACCACTGACTACACCATGTACGAGCTGAACGCTGAAGACATCGAAGCCGTTCTGCCATTCGTTGAAGAAGGCATGACCGACGTTTGCGAAGCCGTATTCTTCGAAGAGCGTCTGGTTTCCGTAGAGCTGCCGACCACTATCGTGCGTCAGGTTGACTACACCGAAGGTTCCGCTCGCGGCGACACTTCGGGCAAGGTGATGAAGCCTGCCAAACTGAAAAACGGCACCGAGCTGAGCGTTGCTGACTTTATCGAAATCGGCGACATGATCGAGATCGATACCCGTGAAGGTGGTTCCTACAAGGGCCGCGCCAAGTAATTCTGGCGTAAACCGCACGATAAAAAACCCGACTTTAACGTCGGGTTTTTTTATTCATGAAATTACGCTTAAGGTGCGGTTTTAAGCTTTGCCCCCTGTCAGCGACTGGTTAGCATGGCCGCTCTGATTGAGGGGCGGTGATGTTTATAGATTTTGCAATGTACACAGCCTTGGGCCTTGCCCTGGGGGCGCTGGGCGGGTTGTTCGGGATCGGTGGCGGCTTGATCGCGATCCCGGTGTTGGGTTTGTGGTTTGGTCTGGACCAGCAAATTGCCCAGGGCACCGCGCTGGTGATGTCGGTTCCTAACGTGTTTCTGGCGCTGTACCGCTACAACCAACGCAACAAAATTGACCTGCGCCAGGCATTGCCGCTGGTGTTGATGAGTTTTTGTTTTGCCTGGCTGGGCGCAATGCTTGCGGTTGGCGTCGATGCGCGGCTGATTCGCTGGGGCTTTATCGTCTTTTTGCTGTGCATCACCCTGTACAACCTGATCAAGCTCTATAGCTCGCCCGCGCAACCGGTGGCCGGTTCGCGCTATGGCTGGCCCTGGTACGGGGTGCTCGGCGCGCTGGCAGGCACCACGGGCGGGCTGTTTGGGGTCGGCGGCGCGGTGGTCGCGGCCCCGGTGCTCACCAGTGTGTTTGGCACCACGCAAGTGATGGCCCAAGGTTTGTCGCTGGCGCTGGCGGCGCCCAGCACGGCGGTCACATTGCTGACGTACGCGGTACACGACGAAGTGAGCTGGCTGATGGGCATCCCCATGGCCATCGGCGGTCTGCTGAGCATCAGTTGGGGCGTCAAGCTGGCGCATGCGCTGCCAGAGCGCATGCTGCGGGGAATGTACTGCGCCTTTTTGCTTCTGTGTGCGGCGTTGCTGGCGATTAAAGCTTAAAGCCTTCGACGATGTACTCGGCAAAGCACTCAATAATCGGCGAGGCCGCGCTGTTGTGTTTGCGCAGCAGCACGATGCTGGCAGACGGCAACTGGGGCAGGTTTTCTGCCTCGCCAATGATGCGCAAGTCCGCTGGCAGCAGGCTTTGCAACTGGGCCGTCACCGCCAGCCCGGTGCTCACCACTGCATTGATCGCCGACAGGCTGGCGCTGGTGTAGGCAATCCGGTACTCGCGCTGCGCTTGGTCCAGAGCATTGCACGCCCAAGTGCTGCAAAAACAGTCGGTATTGAACATAGCCAGCGGCATGGGCGTGCGTTCGTGGGGGGCGAAGCTCTCGGCGACCATCCACACAAAGCGCTCCTGACGCAGAATCTGCCCGGTCTCCGTGCCGGGCTCGCGGGTCACAATGGTCAGGTCCAGATCATTGCGCTGTAACAGCAGCACAGACGGCTCGCAGTGCACCTCGACGTTGATCAGCGGATAGTCCTGGGCAAAGCGCGACAGGATGCCGGGTAAAAAACGCATGACGTAATCGTCCGGCGAGCCGATTTTCACGGTGCCAACCATTTTTGGCAGGCTCAGCGTATTGAACACTTCACTGTGCAGCTTGAGGATGCGCCGCGCATACCCCAGCAGCACCTGACCTTCGGGTGTGAGGCTGACCGTACGGCCATCGCGCTGGAACAGCGTGCAGTGCAGCACGTCCTCTTCCAGGCGCTTCATTTGCATGCTCACCGCCGATTGCGTGCGATTGACCGCCTCTGCGGCGCGAGTAAAGCCACCGTGATCGGCAATCGCAGCGAAAGTGCGCAGCAAGTCAGTGTCGATACTCGGAAAACCGGCCATTCATCAATCTCGCAGATGGGTCGCATAAGAAACATTCGTTGGATTGATCTTATGCCTGGGCAGAGACTTGAGCCATCCCCCAGGAGGTTCAGGTGATGAAAGGTCTAAAAGAAAATGCATGGATGGCGCGCATTGCGCGTTGGTATGAACTGTCTCGCGAGCGGGCGGCGCTGCGGCGAATCAGTGATGCGGGGCTCAAGGAT
Organism: Pseudomonas sp. PS01297; assembly: GCF_029959305.1. Lineage (NCBI taxonomy): Bacteria > Pseudomonadati > Pseudomonadota > Gammaproteobacteria > Pseudomonadales > Pseudomonadaceae > Pseudomonas > Pseudomonas sp. PS01297. The sequence continues at coordinate 72,648 of NZ_JASCPQ010000010.1, read as the reverse complement.
TTGGGCTTGAGCCGGGCAGACATCGAAACCGAAAGCTATCGCCCGTTTTGGGATGATCCGTTGAAGAAGTGAGTTAGAGCAGGGCCTTGTGGGAGCGGGCTTGCTCGCGATGTCATCCACTCGATTTAGCTGAAAAATAGAGTCGTCTGCATCGCGAACAACCTCCCTCGTACGGTTTTTAGCGCTTAACCTGCTTCAACGTTTCGGCAATCAGGAACGCCAGTTCCAGCGACTGATCGGCGTTCATGCGTGGATCGCAGTGAGTGTGATAGCGGTCTGACAGGCTGTCTTCGGTGATCGGATTGGCGCCGCCAATGCACTCGGTGACGTTCTGCCCGGTCATTTCGATGTGAATCCCGCCGGCGTAGCTGCCTTCGGCTTCGTGCACCTGGAAGAACTGCTTCACTTCGCCGAGGATCTGCGCGAAGTCGCGGGTCTTGTAGCCGCTGCTGGCCTTGATGGTGTTGGCGTGCATCGGGTCGCAACTCCACAGCACCTTTTTGCCTTCGCCTTCAACGGCGCGGATCAGTTGCGGCAAATGGTCGCCGACCTTGTTGGCGCCCATGCGCACGATCAGGTTAAGACGGCCCGGATCGTTGTCGGGGTTGAGGATGTCGATCAGGCGGATCAATTCCTCGGTGTTCATGGTCGGGCCGACCTTGACCCCGATCGGGTTATTCACGCCGCGCAAAAACTCGACGTGGGCACCGTCCAGCTGGCGGGTACGGTCGCCAATCCACAGCATGTGTGCCGAGCAATCGTAGTAATCGTTGGTCAGGCTGTCGCGGCGCACAAAGGCTTCTTCGTAGTTCAGCAACAGCGCTTCATGGGCGGTGAAGAAGCTGGTTTCACGCAGTTGCGGCGAGCTGTCCATGCCGCAGGCGCGCATGAAGGCCAGGGTTTCGTCGATGCGGTCGGCCAGTTGGCTGTACTTTTCTGCCAGCGCCGAGTTGGCGATAAAGTCCAGGTTCCACTTGTGCACCTGGTGCAGGTCGGCAAAACCGCCCTGGGCAAAGGCGCGCAGCAGGTTCAGGGTTGCGGTGGACTGGTGATACGACTGCAACAGGCGCTCTGGATCGGGCACGCGGCTTTTTTCGTCGAAACCGATACCGTTGACGATGTCGCCGCGATACGCCGGCAACGTGACGCCATTGATGGTTTCATCGTTGGCCGAGCGCGGCTTGGCGAACTGGCCCGCCATGCGCCCGACCTTGACCACCGGGCAGCCTGCCGCGAACGTCATGACAATGGCCATTTGCAGCAGCACCTTAAAGGTGTCGCGAATCTTGGCCGCCGAAAACTCTGCAAAACTTTCAGCGCAATCGCCGCCCTGCAACAGAAACGCCCGACCTTGGGTGACCTCGGCAAACTGACGGCGCAGTTCGCGGGCTTCTCCGGCAAACACCAGTGGCGGGTAACTCGCCAGGCTTTGCTCGACCCGCAACAAGTGGGCCGCGTCAGGGTAGTGGGGTTGTTGCTGGATCGGCAGGGCGCGCCAGCTGTCAGGGCTCCAGGGTTGGCTCATCGCAGACTCTAGTGTCGAAAGGGGATGGCGCATGTTAGCAGCAATTAGTGCGTGACCTGTTGCGTTGCAATGGCCGACAATCGTGCCTTTGCGCTCGGCATCGAGTGGTGGTTTTTAGCGCGCTGGCCGTGTGTGCCGGGCGCGGCGAGGAGAGGCAATGTCTGAGGAGCGCATAGAGCGCCTGCTCGCTGAAGTCCATGATGACTTCGGCATGATTCGAGTGTTTGAAGTGGAAGACTACCGCTTCCTCGAATTTGGCGATGCGATCGAGCAAAGCTGCGTGTTCACCACGGACCCCAGCTGGCTGGAATACGACTACACCCGCGCCATGCTGATCGGTGCCTTGTGCCATGAGGCGCCCGAGAGCGCCCTGTTTCTGGGTTTGGGTGCCGGGACGCTGACTCAGGCCTGCCTCAAGTTCTTGCCCCTGGAAGACGTCGAAGCCATTGAACTGCGCCCGGATGTACCGCGCCTGGCCATTGAGCACCTGGGGCTGGACGACGACCCGCGGCTGTACATTCGCATTGGCGACGCGGTGGAGCTCTTGCCCAGCGCCGAGCCCGCCGACCTGATTTTCGTCGACCTTTACAACGACCTGGGGCCGGCGCCTGGTCATTTGGCCTGGACCTTCCTGGAGAGCTGCCAGAAAAAACTCCAGCCCAACGGCTGGCTGGTGATTAACCAGTGGGCCACCGACGACGGCAAACCGCTGGGCGCCGCCTTGTTGCGGGGCTTGTTCCACCGTCACTACTGGGAGCTGCCGGTCAAAGAGGGCAACGTCATCTTGCTGGTGCCCGGCGATCTGGATCAGGCGCTGGACATCGGCGCACTGACCGCTCGTGCACAGGCGCTGGCGCCGCGTTTGGGTTATTCGCTCGAAGCGTTGATCAAAGCCATTCGCCCTGCGACCTGAAGCGCCATAGTGAATCGTTTTAGCGACAGGCCCGTAAATGCCGGGCCACGCCCCGTTTTGCGAAGCCCAAATTATCGCAAAAGCCCGGTCTACAGAGGCTTGCAGACGATCGACTGTTAAAAAAGCGCTTTTTTTTTGTGATAAATCCGGTATAGTGCGCGCCGGCCTTTAGCCGGGCCACGTTTAGGTGTTGCACTTCCCGAAGTACGCTTCGGCTGCTCGTCCGTTTCGCGGACTACCCTGAACGCTCCATTCATTTAACGTTTTCGCAAATCCCCGCCGACAAAGCAGCCAGGGCGACTCTTGTAGTCTTACACGGCATGCGCAGCTTTGGAGCATGGGTCTTTGCGGATGCACTTAGAGGCAGACCCATGACCCAGGAAACCGGCGGCTTCGCCGCTTTTGATCTTAACCCGAACATTCTTGCAGCCGTCATCGCGACTGGCTACGAAGAGCCTTCGGCTATTCAGCAGCAATCGATCCCGATCATTTTGGCCGGTCACGACATGATTGGTCAGGCGCAAACCGGTACGGGTAAAACCGCCGCCTTTGCCCTGCCTATCCTCAATCGCATCGATCCTGCAAAGCGCGAACCGCAAGCCCTGATCCTGGCGCCAACCCGTGAGTTGGCGCTGCAAGTAGCAACCGCTTTCGAAACCTACGCCAAGCAAATGCCTAGCGTTAACGTTGTGGCCGTTTACGGCGGCGCGCCCATGGGCCCACAACTGAAAGCAATCCGTAATGGCGCACAGATCGTTGTTGCCACTCCGGGCCGTCTGTGCGACCACCTGCGTCGCGACGAAAAAGTATTGGCGACCGTGAACCACCTGGTTCTCGACGAAGCTGACGAAATGCTCAAGCTGGGCTTCATGGATGACCTTGAGGTGATCTTCAAGGCTTTGCCTGCTACCCGTCAGACCGTATTGTTCTCGGCTACCTTGCCGCAGTCGATCCGTGCCATTGCCGAGCGTCACCTGCGTGACCCGCAGCACGTTAAAATCCAGACCAAGACTCAGACCGTTACCGCGATCGAACAGGCTCACCTGTTGGTTCACGCTGACCAGAAGACCTCGGCTGTATTGAGCCTGCTGGAAGTTGAAGACTTCGACGCCCTGATCATGTTCGTGCGTACCAAGCAAGCCACTCTGGACCTGGCCAGCGCCCTGGAAGCCAAAGGCTACAAAGCCGCTGCGCTGAACGGTGACATTGCCCAGAACCAGCGTGAGCGCGTTATCGACTCCCTCAAAGATGGCCGTCTGGACATCGTTGTGGCGACCGACGTAGCCGCTCGTGGTCTTGACGTTCCACGTATCACCCACGTGTTCAACGTTGACATGCCTTACGATCCAGAGTCCTACGTTCACCGTATCGGCCGTACTGGCCGTGCCGGTCGCGAAGGTCGTGCACTGTTGCTGGTGACTCCACGTGAGCGCCGCATGCTGCAAGTGATCGAGCGTGTAACCGGTCAAAAGGTTGCTGAGGTCCGCCTGCCGGATGCTCAGGCAGTGCTTGATGCCCGCATCAAGAAACTGACCAACAGCCTGGCGCCACTGGTTGCTGATGCTGAATCGACTCACGGCGACCTGCTGGATCGTCTGACTGCCGATATCGGTTGCAGCCCACGTGCTCTGGCCGCTGCTCTGTTGCGCAAAGCCACCAATGGTCAGGCTCTGACCCTGGCAGCTATCGAGCGTGAGCGCCCACTGGTGCCGAACAGTGCTCCACGTGAGCGTTCGTCCGAGCGCAGTGGCGACCGTCCAGACCGTGGTGATCGCGAGCGTCGTGCTCCGGCTCCATTGGCTGAAGGCCGTGCTCGTTGCCGTACCGCGCTGGGTGCGCGTGATGGTATCGCTGCCAAGAACCTGCTGGGCGCTATCCTCAACGAGGGTGGCCTGGCACGTGAAGCCATCGGTCGCATTCAAGTGCGTGATAGCTTCAGCCTGGTAGAACTGCCGGAAGAAGGCCTGGAAAAACTGCTGGCCAAGCTTAAAGACACTCGTGTCGCTGGCAAGCAGTTGAAGCTGCGTCGCTACCGCGAAGATTAATCACAGCGTGCTGTGATTGATCACTAAAAAAATCCCCGACTGGTTCGGGGATTTTTTTTGCCTGCGGTTTAAGGTCCGATTGATCCCTCGATCAGGGGAGTGGGAGCGGGCTTGCTCGCGATTGGATCGACCAGGTGCAACTGATGTACCGAGTTGTTTGCATCGCGAGCAAGCCCGCTCCCACAGAGGTTTGGCGCATGATTATCCAAACCGGTAAATATCCATCCCCAGCGCACCCAGGGTCCAGCCCTGATGCGCAATGCTGAACGGGCCGCCCGCGCCCCGGGCAAAGTACAGCGGCAACAGGTGTTCATCGCTTGGGTGGTTTTTGGCGGCGAACGGCGCCTGTTGCCGGTACTGGTGCAAAGCAGCTCCGTCGTCGGCGGCGAGCTTTTCAATCATCCAGTCACGAAACGCTTTGGCCCACGGCTCGACGCTTTCCGGGCCCGCCTGCCAGTCCAGCTCGCGCAGGTTGTGGGTGATGCTGCCTGAACCAATGATCAAAATGCCTTCACTGCGCAAACTTGCCAGCGCCTGGCCCACTTCATTCAAGCCCGCAGGGCCCATTTGGCTGGGCAGCGACACCTGCACCACAGGAATGTCGGCTGCCGGGTACATCAATGACAACGGCACCCAGGCGCCATGGTCGAAAGGGCGTTTGGCATCCAGTTGCGCGGGCAAGCCGTGTGTGGCCAGCAGTTGCACGATCCGTGCAGCCAGCGCGGGATCGCCCGGCGCTGGGTATTGCACGGCGTACAGCTCACGTGGGAAGCCACCAAAGTCATGCCAGGTCTCTGGCGCAGGGTGGCTGGCAACCCGCAGGTCGGCGCTTTCCCAGTGGGCCGAAAGCAGCACGATGGCCTTGGGCTTTGCTAATTGCGCGGCGAGGCGCTTCAAGGCCGGGCCACTTTCACCGGGTTCCAGTGCCAACATCGGAGAGCCATGTGAGATGTACAGGCTAGGCAGCATGGTGAGGGTCCTCAAGGTTTGGATGCGCCATCTTCAACCTGATTATTGATCTAAATCCAATATAAGTTTTAGCGCTTATCTATCGAATTTAAAGGTTGGTTCTGCGACCCAATGCAGGCGTGTCGGCAATACCGCCGAAAGGCACAAAAAAGGGCGACCGAAGTCGCCCTTTTGAGTAAGCCCGTAGCGGTTAGCCGCGACGACGCAGTGCGTCGATACGTTCTTCCAGAGGCGGATGGCTCATGAACATCCGCGCCAGGCCTTGCTTCAAGCCGCCATTGATACCAAAGGCAGACAAGGTGTCCGGCATGTGCACCGGCAGGCCTTGCTCGGAGCGCAGGCGCTGCAGGGCGCTGATCATGGCGCCAGTCCCGGCCAGGTGAGCACCGGCTTCGTCAGCCCGGAACTCGCGTCGGCGCGAGAACCACATCACGATGGCGCTGGCCAGGAAGCCCAGTACCAGCTCCGCGAAAATGGTCGCGACATAGTAGGCAATGCCACGGCCTTCATCGTTCTTGAAGATCACTTTATCGACGAAATTGCCGATGATGCGGGCAAAGAACATCACAAAGGTGTTCACCACGCCTTGCACCAAGGCCAGGGTCACCATGTCGCCATTGGCGACGTGGCCGATTTCGTGAGCCAGTACGGCTTTCACTTCATCGGGCGAAAAACGCTCAAGCAAGCCCTGGCTAACCGCAACCAGAGCATCATTTTTATTCCAGCCGGTGGCAAACGCGTTGGCCTCGTAAGCCGGGAAAATCCCCACTTCAGGCATTTTGATCCCGGCTTCGCGGGACAGTTGTTCAACGGTTTGCATCAGCCATTGTTCGTGGCGTGTACGAGGTTGAGTGATCACCTGGGTGCTGGTGCTCATTTTCGCCATCCATTTGGAAATGAACAGCGAGAACAAAGACCCTGCAAAACCAAAGACCGCACAGAACACCAACAGCTGATTGAGGTTCAGATCAACCCCGTTGGCCGCCATGAACCCGTTAAAGCCGAACAGGCTCAGGGTGATGCTGGCAATCAGCACGACCGCCAGGTTAGTGGCCAAAAACAGCAGAATGCGCATCATGGTTGTAAGAATCTCCTCGTCTTAAGGGTGTTGCCGCATGCGGGTATATAAGGTGCTGCCTCAGGCTATTCAACCAAGTGACTATTTCAAACTGTGTCCTACAGGTCGAATTGAGCGCGGCGCCAGATATTTCCTAATATGAATGGACCCTTTATTCAGGTAAAAGTCAGGCTCAAAGCCAATAAATTAAAGGCCTTGCCAGGTTTTAGGTTTTTCGGGTGTGCAGGAAAATTCGGGAAAGCTAACAAATGAAGATTCTTTCAGTGGACACATGCTGTGCGACTTTTCATTTGTCGCACAGCATGTTCGGAAATTACTGACGGTAGGTCTTCAGAAAGTTACCGATTCGACCGATGGCCATGTCCAGTTCGTCAACGCGTGGCAGGGTCACCACACGGAAGTGGTCCGGCCAAGGCCAGTTGAACGCGGTACCCTGGACCACCAGCAGTTTTTCCGAGAGCAGCAAGTCCAGAACGAATTTTTCGTCGTTGAGGATCGGGCAGACTTTCGGGTCAATGCGTGGGAAAGCATACAGCGCGCCCATGGGTTTTACGCAACTGACGCCAGGAATGTCGTTAAGCAGTTCCCAGGTGCGGTTGCGCTGCTCCAGCAGTCGCCCGTTGGGCAGCACCAGATCGTTGATGCTCTGGTAGCCGCCGAGTGCGGTCTGAATGGCGTGCTGGCTGGGCACGTTGGCACACAGGCGCATGTTGGCCAGCATGTCGATGCCTTCGATGTAGCTCTGGGCGTTTTGCTTGGGGCCGGAGATCGCGATCCAGCCAGAGCGGAAGCCTGCCACCCGGTACGATTTGGACAAACCGTTGAAGGTCAGGCAGAGCACGTCAGGTGCTAGCGAAGCGGTGCAAATGTGCACGGCGTCATCGTAGAGGATCTTGTCGTAGATCTCGTCCGAGAACACCACCAGGTTGTGTTGGCGTGCCAGTTCGAGCATGCCCAGCAACACTTCCTTGGAGTACACCGCGCCCGTCGGGTTGTTCGGGTTGATGATCACCATGGCTTTGGTGTTCGGGGTGATCTTGGCCTTGATGTCTTCAAGGTCTGGCCACCAGTTGGCTTGCTCGTCGCACAGGTAGTGCACCGGGTGGCCACCGGCCAGGGTCACGGCAGCGGTCCACAGCGGGTAGTCCGGCGCCGGCACCAGCACTTCATCGCCGTTGTTGAGCAGCGCTTGCAGCGACATCACGATCAGCTCGGACACGCCGTTGCCCAGGTAGATGTCTTCAATGCCGACACCTTCGACCTGCTTTTGCTGGTAGTACTGCATCACCGCCTTGCGCGCGCTGAACAGGCCTTTGGAGTCGCTGTAGCCCTGTGCGGTTGGCAGGTTGCGGATAACGTCCTGCAGGATTTCGTCCGGCGCTTCAAAACCAAAAGGTGCCGGGTTGCCGATATTCAGCTTGAGGATGCGTTGGCCTTCCTCTTCCAGACGTTTGGCGTGCTTGAGCACTGGGCCGCGAATGTCATAACAGACGTTGGCGAGCTTGTTTGATTTGCTGACCTGCATGGCGATGGGATCCCGAAAATGAACGATCCAGGCAAGGTGAGCACCTGTGCACTGGGAAATTCTGCGTTGGCGAACACCGCTTGGCCTCAAGAATCCGTTTGAATGCTTACAGAGCGGGTGCCAGACTGGCGCATAACGAGGCGCAATCATACGTGCCACCCGCCCCCTGGAAAAGCCACCGGTCGGGGTTTTTCAGTTGCAGAGGTAGAACCATGGAAAAGTTGAACAAAACCCTGGACGAATGGAAGGCCATGCTCGATCCGGAGCAGTACAACGTGTGCCGGCTTAAAGGCACCGAGCGGCCGTTTTCGGGTAAATACAACGGCACCAAAACCGATGGCATTTATCACTGTATTTGCTGCAATGAACCGTTGTTTGATTCGCGCGCCAAATTTGAATCGGGCTGCGGCTGGCCCAGCTTCTATGAGCCTATTGGTGCAAGCGCGATGGTAGAAATCCGCGACGTGAGCCACGGCATGATCCGCACCGAAGTGGTGTGCGCCAAATGTGATGCACATTTGGGCCACGTATTCCCCGATGGTCCGCCGCCGACCGGGCTACGCTACTGCATCAACTCGGTCTGCCTGGACTTGGTTCCGCGTGCTTAACGCTCATTCCTTGAGGTGCCGTCATGACTGATACATTGCTCACAATTCCTTGTACCACCCTAAGCGGCGAGCAAAAGACCCTGGCGGACTACTCGGGCAAGGCCGTGCTGGTGGTCAACACCGCCAGTAAATGCGGCTTCACCCCGCAGTACAAAGGGCTAGAAGCGTTGTGGCAGCAATACAAGGATCAGGGCCTGGTGATTCTTGGCTTCCCGTGCAACCAGTTCGGCCAGCAGGAGCCGGGGGATGAAGCGGAGATTTCAGAGTTCTGCGAATTGAATTTTGGTGTGACCTTCCCGTTGTTCAAAAAAGTCGAGGTCAATGGCAGCAACGCGCACCCGTTGTTCGTCGAGCTGAAAAAGCGGGCACCGGGGGTATTGGGTTCGGAAGCGATCAAATGGAACTTCACCAAGTTTTTGATCGGCCCGGACGGCAAAGTCGAACGCTACGCCCCGGCCACCAAGCCCAACGCCCTCAAGGCCGATATTGAGAAACTCCTGAAATAACCTCTGGAGCGAGCTTGTCTCGCGATCTTTTAAAGATCAACAGATCGCGAGGCAAGCTTGCTCCTACAGATCTTTCACGGGCACCCAGCTTTCCAGCAGCGCCGCGAGTTCTTCGCGGCGAAACGGTTTTGCCAGGTAGTCGTTCATTCCTGCCGCACGGCAGCGTTCGCGCTCTTCGGGCATGGCATTGGCGGTCAGGGCCACAATCGGCAGGTCTGGCCAGCGGCCGCTCTGGCGAATCCTTCGGCTGGTCTCGTAGCCATCCATCACTGGCATGTTGCAGTCCATTAGCACCAGGTCAAAGTGGCTGTGCTCCAGTTGCCCCAAGGCTTCGCCACCATGGGCGGCAATCACCACCTCGCATCCCAGTTTGCTTAGCATGCCCTTGGCCACCAATTGGTTGACCGGGTTGTCCTCGACCAGAAGTATCCGCGCGCGGTGCAGCACCGGGTCGCTGCTGACCGGGAGGCTGGGGCTTTCGTCACCTGCTTTTTGCAACAAATGCTGCACCGACTGGTACAGCGCCAGGCGCGACAGGGGGCGGGCCTTTTGTTGCAGCGGGGCGAGGGCGTTGACTTGGTCGCCGGGCATAAAGTTGCCATAGGCGGTGACCAGCAAAATAGGCGCGCTGATGGCCGGGCGCAGTTCGGACAAGCATTCCGAGCAATCGGTGATCAGCAACTCTGTGTCGACGCCCTCCAGGGATTGCCCCAGTGAGTAGCGTTCATACTCCAGCCCCCACAGCGGCAGGTAGTTGCTGAGCAGTTCGCTGAGGCCGCTGCTTGAAGCGCTCACTGCAATGACCCGCCCGTTAAGCGGTTTGAAGGGGATTGCCGGGGTGTGGCAGGGCAAGGGCAGTTCGGCGCAGAACTGGCTGCCAAAGCCGATCTCGGAACTGATGGTCAGCCGCCCCTGCATGGCTTCGCACAGGCTGCGGGTCAGGGCCAGCCCCAGGCCGGTACCGCCAAACTGGCGTGTGATGCCGGCTCCCGCCTGGGTGAACGGGCGAAAAATACGCGCTTGGGCTTCTTGGGCGATACCGATACCGGTGTCGCATACCTCGATATGCACCAGGTCGTCGTGCCGGCTCAAGCGCACGTCGACACGACCAAAGCGGGTGAATTTGAGCGCGTTGGAGAGCAAATTGCTGACAATTTGCCGCACGCGGGTCGGGTCACCCATGACCAGCACCGGGAAGGCCGGGTCGATCAGGCACGTCAGTTCTACGCTGGGCGCCGCGTTCTGCGAGAGCAGCTTGGCGGTGTCTTCAATCAGCGTGCTGAGGTCGAATGCAATGTGTTCCAGCTCTAATTGGCCGGCGTCGAATTTGGACAGGTCAAGGATGTCATTGAGCAGTTCGACCAGCACTTTGCCCGAGTCGTGGGCAATCGACAGTTGCTGATGCTGCTCGGCGTTCAGCGGTCCGTCCAGGCTCAGGGCGAGCATGCCCAGCAGGCCGTTCAAGGGGGTGCGAATTTCGTGGCTCATATTAGCCAGAAACGCAGCCCGGGCCTGGGCCATTTCAAGGGCGGTGCTGCGGGCGGCTTCCAGCTCTTCGTTGGAGTGGCTCAGGCGGATATTGCTGGCCTCCAGCTCCTGGGTGCGCGCCGAGACGATGTTCTCCAGTTGCGCGAGGTATTCGGTGAGGCGGTTTTCGGCCGCGCGGCGCTGCTCTATTTCACGGGTGACGGCATCAAACTGCTGATTGGTCGCATCGACCAATACCCCGATCTCGTCATCTTTATGGCCCGGCGGGCATTGCACGCGCGAGGGGTTCGGGTGGCCCGGCTTGGTGTTGCTCAGTTCACCAATGACGCGCACCAGCGGGCGGGTCAGCATGACGTAAAAAAGACCGAGCAGAATAAAGGTCAGTAGAAAGCTGCGGGCAAAACCGCTGAGCAAGGTGACTTCGGCACGTTGCAAAAAGCGCGCACCAAAGGGGTAGGTGTCCACCTCAAGGTGCAACTCACCCACGCTTTGTTCGGGTAAATGATTGAAATACAGCCGGTCGTCGAAGTTTCGGGTGTCACCAAACAAAAAATCGCTCAGGGCACGATAACGCCCGCCCTCAGGCGAGTCACGAACCTGCGCGAGGGTATTTTTGTCGTTATCACTGATCTGCACGCCGGTGATGGCTGGCGAGCGCAGCAGCCCCATGGCCAGCTCTTGGGCGAGTTCTGTGTCCAGGTTGTAGGCAATGCGCGACGCCGGATTGTGACTGATGTCCAGCAGGGATTGGATTTCCCGGTTGATGGCAGCGTTTTCACTGGCATAATCGATACCGATTTGCACCAGGCTCAGCATCGTCCCCAGAGCAAACCCGACCAGCACTGTCAGCCTTGCTTGCTTGAAAGACAGACGATGGGTGAATTTTATGTCCATTGGGTGCTGCACCTGTTCCCATTCCCTTACCGGTCGCAAGAATAGTCGAAGTGTGGGGTAACTTGTTGGTGGGCGTGCGGTTTTTTCAATTACCCGAATCGTCCTACACGTCGAATGAACGTTCAGCGTCTGGCGTATCAATGCGCAATCACTGTGCAGCTGTTTGTGGAGATGAAATGGATCCTAAACTGAGTGCTTTTCTGGAGCGCGCCGAAGCCGTTCTGGCCCGGCTTGAGCCTTTGTTGCCAGCGACTCGCCAGGCGATTGAATGGGATAGCTGCCTGGCTGCACGCTGGCAGCGTGATGGCCGTACGGGGTATTTACTGCCGTTGGACGTCAGCCTGGAAATGCGCCTGACTGACTTGATCGGCGTCGACAAGCAACTCGATCAACTGGGGCGCAACACCAAACAGTTTCTTGATGGTTTACCGGCTAACCACGCCTTGCTGTGGGGCTCACGCGGGACCGGCAAGTCGTCATTGATTCGCGCCTTGCTCGCTGAATATGCGGGCGCAGGGTTGCGGCTGATTGAAATCGAGCGTGATCACCTGGCGGACCTGCCGCGAGTGGTCGAGCGGTTACAAGGGTTGCCCCAGCGTTTTGTGCTGTTTTGCGATGACTTGTCTTTTGAGTCGGGCGAGAGCGATTACCGGGTGCTGAAAAGCGTGCTTGATGGCTCGCTGGAACAGGCACCGGACAACGTTCTGCTGTACGCCACGTCGAACCGTCGGCACCTGGTGCCCGAAAAAGAGAGCGACAACGAGAACTGGAAGAACGTCGACGGTGAACTTCACCCCAATGAAGCCGTGGAAGACAAGATTGCCCTGTCTGACCGTTTCGGGCTCTGGCTGTCGTTTTATCCGTTTACTCAAGAACATTACCTGAGCGTGGTTGAACACTGGATCAACGTGCTGGCCAGCAAGGCCGGGCTGCAGTGGCAACGCGATCAGGCGCTGGATATTTTGGCCGTGCGCTGGGCAACCGGGCGCGGCAATCGTAATGGCCGCTGTGCTTATCAGTTCGCGCGCTACTGGGTTGGTTTGAAATTGTTGGAGCAGACGAATGATTGATTTAAACGCCACCGGCGAGGGCCTGGACGGCTACGCACTGCTAAAGGCTCAACTGGAGTCTTTGCTGGCCGATGAGCGGGACTTTATTGCCAACGCCTCACAGTTTTCCGCGTTTTTGTTTAACCAGCTTGAAGACTTGAACTGGGCCGGGTTTTACCTCAACCGCAACGAAGAACTGGTACTCGGGCCGTTCCAAGGGCAGATCGCCTGCGTCCGTATTCCGTTTGGCCGTGGTGTGTGTGGCACCGCCGCGGCCACCCGGCTGACCCAGCGCGTTGAAGATGTGCACGCATTCGCCGGGCATATCGCATGTGACAGCGCTTCGAACAGCGAATTGGTCGTGCCGTTGATCAAGGACGGCCGCCTGATCGGTGTGCTGGACCTGGACAGCCCGAGCATTGGCCGCTTCACCGAGCAGGATCAACAGGGCATTGAAGCGCTGGCGGCGATTTTCTTGCGTTTGAGCGACTGCTGATCAACGCAGCATCCGTCAGCTGACGCCCGCCTTGAGCAGCAGTTCGTCGACATTGACCGGGTCGATTTGCTGCGGCTCAAGGTAGCGGCGGGCGTACTGCATAAACACTTGCTCGCGCATAAAGAGCTCAAACAAGGGCGGATCTATGTGCCCGTCCAGGCACATGCCCGCCATGATCTTCAATGCCTCACTCAAGGTTTTGCCCCGTTTGTAAGGCCGGTCCGAGGCTGTCAGGGCCTCGAAAATATCGGCAATCGCCATCATCCGTGCCGCCAGGCTCATCTCATCCCGGTTCAAGCGTTTGGGGTAACCCTTGCCATCCATCCGTTCATGGTGCCCACCGGCAATCTCGGCAATGTTGCCCAGATAGCTGGGGAAGGGCAGGCGGCTGAGCATGAGGATGGTTTGCACAATGTGATTGTTAATGATGTAGCGCTCTTCAGCGGTTAACGTGCCCCGGGTGATGCTCAGGTTATAGAGCTCGCCGCGATTGAACTTGTATTGCGGCACCTCCAGCTTGAAGCCCCACGGGTTGTCGCTGGCAATCAGTTCTGACTCATTGCGGGTGAACATATGCTCAGGCTTGTCGGCCAGCAGCCTTTCGGTCACCGGCAAGCTCTGCTCTTCGCGGGTCGCCTGGCGCTTGTTTTCTTCCCATGACACGCCCAGCCGGTCATCCAGAGTGCGGGTCCAGGTTTGCCGGGCAATGCTGTCCAAACGCTGCAAATCGGCCTCGGCCATGGCTTCACCGCCGACATTGCTGCGGGCGACAAAGGCAAAATCATCATCCAGCTCGGCCAGGCGGGCGTCACGCTGTTGTGCTAACGGCGGCTCGTCACCGCCGTTGGCCAGTGCTTGCCAGTAGTTGATCCACGCGTCGCGCTTGAGCACCTCAAATCGGGTACGAATTTCGTGTATGCGGTCGTACAGGGTTTCAAGTTTGGTGGCTTTGTCGACCACGTATTCTGGGGTCGTGACTTTGCCGCAATCGTGCAGCCAGGCGGCAATGTGCAGGGCTTCCCACTCTTCATCGGTAGGGTTGTAGTGGGCAAACTGCGGGCTTTGGTCCTGTTCAGCGGCCTTGGCCAACATAAAGGTCAATTCCGGAACCCGCTGGCAATGGCCGCCGGTGTACGGGCTCTTGGCGTCAATCGCCCCCGCCACCAGTTGAATAAAGGCATTGAGCAACTGCTTTTGGCGCTCTTGCAGGCGCTGGCTCTCAATTGACACCGCCGCTGCCCCGGACACCGCTTTGATAAAGGCAATGCGTTCTGCGCTGAGCGGCTCCTGTTCGGCATGGGGGTCGCTGTTGTTGAGGATCAAGGCCAGTACGCCCACGGTTTCGCGGTGACGGTTATGCAGCCGAATACCGATCACATGGATGTTTTGGCTGTCGAGCTCGTGCATCACCGGTGCCAGTTCCCCCGCGTGTTCGAGGTCCAGGGTGCACACCACGCTATCCTGACCTTGGCTCAGGGTGCGCAGCCATTGCGGGGCTTGATCGCTTTGCGGGTTGATCACGCCATGGGCCAGGGTACCGAGATCGTACGGTTGGTCATTAATGATCAGGCCTTTAAGTTCCAGGTCGGCACTGTCATTTTCAGTCAGGTAGATCAAGCCTGCCTGAGCCTGGCCAATCTTGATCATCTCAACCATCACCGACTGCAGGAGTGGCTCAAAACGGGTGTGCGCCGAGAGGCTGGCGGTGATCTCAAAGAAACTGGCGAGGGTTTCTTTCATGCGCCGCATCGACACGGCTAGTTGATGGATCTCCAGCACGGGGGACTGCTGCTGCAGCGGGTAATTGAAATCGAAGCTGCGAATCGCGTTGGCTTCCTGCACCAGACCTTTCAGCGGTTTGACCAACAAGCGCGAAGTCATCCAGCCCAATGGCAAGCACAGCAGCAACATTGCCAACGCCACCAGCGTGCCTTGCCAGCGCAGCCGATAAGCGTCGGCCAGCAACTCGTCCTCCGGCACCATGAGCGCTAATTG
This sequence comes from Pseudomonas sp. PS01297, assembly GCF_029959305.1. Lineage (NCBI taxonomy): Bacteria > Pseudomonadati > Pseudomonadota > Gammaproteobacteria > Pseudomonadales > Pseudomonadaceae > Pseudomonas > Pseudomonas sp. PS01297. The sequence continues at coordinate 57,557 of NZ_JASCPQ010000010.1, read as the reverse complement.
CAACCCGTTGGAGCCGCCATCCTGCACCTTGGCCAACGACACGATCCATTGGCGATGGCCGTCATCAAGGTGGTGGCTGGCGTCTACGCCCTGGTTGATCAAGCGCTCCAGGGCCGGATTGAGTGACGTGACTTTGGCCAATTGCGTGGGGCTTTCTTCGCTTAACAGCTTGGCGGCGTCCGGGTACGCCACCGCCTGACCGCTCTCATCGAACAGGACGATTTGCGTGTTGGGGGTGATCAAGTGTTTGGCGAGGGTACTGGACAGCTCAGACAGCGTCAGGTCGGCGGCGATCACCGTCTTGGCCGAACTGCGCTTGGACAGAGTGGTACCGATTTCGCCGGTCGAGAAAAACAAGTACGGGCTGGTAGTGGATTGATCAATACTGGCGTGGCTTGGGATATACCAACTGCGCTTGCGCGGGTCGTAGCTGTCATTAATGGCGGTGCGCTGTGCCAGCAACGTCAACGACTCGTCATAAAAAAGCTTGGTGGATTCGGTGCCCTGGGTTTTGCCCGAGCGTTGCACGGACCACACCTCATAAGTGGCCTGTGCGGGGGCTTTTTGCCGATTTTTGATCGCCTCTGTGCGCAAAGGGCGGACCTGGAAAAAATTGCCCTGATTGTCGCCCATGTACAACGCTGACAACGCCGGGTTGTCATCCAGTGCCTGGACGAAGGTGGGGAGCAGTTCCATTCGCGCGTCGAATTGATCGGTCTGCACCGCCGGGTTGCGCGCCAGCAAGTTCAAGGTGTTGCGCAGCGGCTGATAGGTGTTCAGCAGATCCAGCTGCACGTCTTGCTCGATCTGGTCGAACAGCTTCTGGCTGCTGTCGAGGATGATGCGGGTATTTTGCAGGTAATTGAAAACACCCAGTGCGACGCCCATCAGGAGCAGCAGTAAGGTGAACACCACGCTGATATGAATATGCAGCGGAAACTGCCGCTGATGGGCGGGCACGGTAAAAGGCATGACATGTCTCCGCAGGCATCAGGGCGCTGATGCCTGTAAGCATAGTAAGCCGTGGCCAATCTGCCTGTGGATTGGCCGTTTTGTGCAAACAAATAGTCAGGTGGCTGCGGCGCGCTGGGCCAGCTCGCGCAGCAATGTCAGCTCAAGCGTCCTCATGGCGTGTTGTACGCCCAGACTGCAATCCTGGAGAGTGGCCTGGCTGGCGTGTTCGAGACGTTCACACTGGTTGATCAGTTGCACGGCTCCGACGATACGTGCTGCGCCTTTGATCCGGTGCGCAATGGCGGCAAACGGTTCCAGACCGTCCTCAACAGTCAGTTTTCTCAGGGTGCTGAGGTCCTGCTGGTTGGTGCGCAACAGCTCTTCGAGCAGCAGCTTTATTCGCTTGTCATCCTGGCCGGACAGCGCGTAGAGATTATCAATGTTGAAGACGTCCGTTGCGCAGGTCAGTGGCTCAAGGGCGGTTAATCGCTGGCTCAGCAAGGTCAGGCTGATGGGTTTGAACAGGCAGTCATTCATGCCCGCTTCAAGGCAGCGCTGGCGCTCTTCGGGTTGCGCGTTGGCGGTAAAGCCCAGGATGGTGCAAGGCACGTGCTGTGCGGCGTGTTCGTGGCGGCGAATAGCACGTGTGAGGTCGTAGCCGTTCATGACGGGCATGTTGCAGTCGGCAATCACCAGGTCGAAAGCGCCGCCTGTCCACAGTTCCAGCCCGGCTGCGCCATTATGCGCCGTGGTGAACTGGTGCCCCAGGTAACTCAATTGCTGGCACATCAGTAAGCGATTGGCCGGATGGTCATCCACCACCAGCACATTCAATTGCCGAACGGCGGGTGCAATGGCCGGTTCTTGCGCCTCGGTTTTGGCGCACGGTGCGAGGGTCTTGACGTTGAGTTTGATGTGGATCTGCGTACCGATGTCGGGCTGGCTGTTCAAGTTCAAAGTGCCGCCCATCATCTGGCACAGGCTGCGGCAAATCACCAGGCCCAGCCCCGCACCGCTGAGCGCCAATTGGCCGCAGTTTTCTGCCTGGGCAAAGGGTTCAAACAAGCGGGCCTGATCGAAGGTGCTGATGCCAATCCCGGTATCGATGACGTTTAACTGCAACTCCACCTCGTCAGCAATGCCGGTCGCCAGCATCTTCAGTTCAAGCGTGACCTGGCCGCGCTCGGTGAACTTGATCGCATTGCTGACCAGGTTGGTCATGATTTGCTTGAAGCGCAGGGGGTCGAGCAGCACATCGGGGGCATTGTCTTCGGGGGCGAAGATCAGCACCAGGCTGAGGTTCTTTTGCCGGGCCAGGCCATCAAACACCCTGACCACCGAGTTGGCCAGCTCGCGCAGGTTCACCCGCTCCGTGCTCAGGTTGAGTCGCCCTGACTCGATGCGGGCGATGTCGAGGATGTCGCCGATCAACTCCAGCAAGTCTTTGGCCGAGTTGTAGGCGACCTCAATGGAGGGGCGTTCCAGATAGCCCTGATCGGCGCGCTTCAAGGTGAGTTCAAGCATGCCGATGACGGCGTTCATCGGTGTGCGGATTTCATGACTCATGGTCGCCAGAAAGGTGCTTTTGGCGCGGTTGGCGTCATCTGCCTGTTCTTTGGCGGCGCGCAGTTCATCCATCAATTGGCGTCGGTCGCTGATATCAATCCAGCCACCGATAATGCCCTGGACTTCGCCCAAGGAGTCCCGATACGGCAGGATCCAGTGGTAAATGGTTTGCGTCTTGCCACCGATATGCAGCGGTCGGTCAACGATCATCGGCGTGCCTTCGCGCATTACGCGCTGGTAATCCGCCTCGTAGTCATGGGCTTCATGCTGATTGTTGAGCAGGCTTTGGGTCTGCATCACGTTTTTGCCGATCACGTCTTCGCGACGGGCCGAGAAGGCCTGCAAATAGCTGTCGTTGCAGGTTTGCAGAATACCGGCGCGGTCGCGCACATAAATGGGGTGCGGGGTGCCATTGACCAGCGCACTCATGAACTCAAACTGGTCGCTGAGCGCGCGCTCGGCTTTTTTTCGCTGATTGATCTGGCGGCGCATGTACGCATTCCAGACCAATGACAGCAACAGCAGCAGGCTGGTGCCAATAATGATCTGGTAAATCAGGCGATGGTAATTGCGCCAGTAACTGTCGGACGCCGGTACATAGCCGCGCCAGCGGCTGTTGATTACGCCCAACTCGTCGGGGCCAATGCTTAGCAGGGCTTTATTGAGTATGGAGCCGAGTTCGGTGGCATCCCGGGCTGTGGCGAGGGAGAACATGGCCGGTTGGGTGCCCAGGGTTGTGCTGATCTGCAAGCGGTCCTGGAACAGTTGCGAGGCGAGCAGGTAGTTGGCGATGACCAGCGTATTGACGGCGCCATCAGCTTTGCCTTCGGCCAGTAATTCAGTGGCCTGGTAGATGTCATCGGTCTCGACCAGGGTGATCTGCGGGTACTCGGCAACTAGGTAGTCGGTCAACGGGTTGCCGTGGGTCAATGCCAGACGCTTGCCGGCCAGTTGATCGAGGCTGGTGGGTTGCTCCGCACCTTTGCGGTTGAGCAACACAAATGAGTTTTCGAGATAGGGACGACTGAAGGCCAATGCGCTTTCTCGCGAAGCGGAGGGGCTGATGGCCGAAATGATGTCGGTATCGTGTTGCTGAACCATGTGCATCATGGTGCTGAGGCTGCGCTCGCGCTGGATTTCGAAGCGCAACCCGGTGCGCAGGCGCACCACTTCCAGGAGGTCAGCGGTAATGCCGCGGAAATTGCCGTCGGCATCAAAAAAAGTCAGGGGGGCCAAGGTTTCATTGACCGCCACTTTGACCACCGGGTGCTTGACCAGCCAACGCTCTTCGCGCTCAGTGAGTTGCAGTTTTTGATCGGTAAGCAGCAGGTCGCTGCCTGCGCTCCAGCGTTTGGCAATGCTTTCACGTTCGCTGTTGGGCACGGCCAGCAGGGTGGCGTTGATCATGTCGAGCAATTGCGGATTGTCGCGGCGTACGGCAAAGCTGAAGCCGTGGGCTTCATGCTTGCCAAAATTGGCCATTTTGATGTTCTTCAAATAGCCCTTGTTGATCATGTAATGGGTAGAGATGGTGTCACCCAAAAACACGTCGGCCTGATCGAACGCCACCGAGTTAATGGCGTTTTGCGTAGAGGGGTAAGACTGGATGATGGCGTTGGGGTAAAGCGCCTTGACCTCATCCAGTGGCAAATAGTGGTAGACCATGCTCAGCCGCAGGCCCGCCAGGCCGTCAGAGAGAGAGCGGGTCTCCCCCTCACGGGTGACCAGTACCGGCTGGTCGATGGCATAGGGGGCTGACAGCAGCAGGTTTTGATTGGCCGCTTCAAAACCATTCGACGTGCCCAGCACGTCGATGCTGCCGTCTTCCAGTGCCTGGATGGCTGCATCGCGAGACGCGAAGCGTTTGACTTTGATCGATACATTCAGTGCTTTAGCGAGGATGCCTGCGTAATCAGCGGTCAGGCCTTCGAAATCCTGACCGCTGACGGTCATGTCAAACGGTGGGTAATCGGGGGCGGAGGCCCCCAACTGTAATTCACGTTTTTCGTGTAACCAGTAACGCTGTTGTTTATCCAGCGGGACTTCCATGTGATAGGTGCCCGAGCGGCTGAGCAGGGGAAAGCTTTCGGGTTTGGGTAACTCGGCAAACACGGGTGCGCACAGGAGCAGTCCTGCGAGCAGATAAAGGTAATACGTTAACCGCATGGGCATCCTGTTTCTCACACTAGGGCGTTGCGTTTAGCCAATTCAATGAGGTCGACCAAAGAATTGGCTTTAAGTTTTTGCATGAGCCGTTTTTTATAAGTACTCACGGTTTTATTGCTAAGAAACATACCCGTGGCGATTTCCTTGTTTGTTTTGCCTTGGGCGAAGAGCTTGAGAACCATCAGTTCCCGGTCGTTGACTAATTTGAACAGCTCAAGCTCCGAAGAGTTGTGCCCTTCAATATTTTCAGGAGTCAATGCTTGACTTGGGAAGTAATTGTAGCCAGAGAATACAGCCTTAATTGCACTGACAAGTTCACTGAGTTCTTCTTGTTTACACACATATCCCGCTGCCCCCGATTGCATGCAGCGCATGGCAAACAACGCCGGTGACTGGGCCGTCAAGACCAGGGTTTTGAGGGTTGAGTTCATGGCGTTAAAGCGCGCCAGTACTTCCAGTCCGTCGAGTTTGGGGATGCTGATATCGAGAATGATCAGGTCAGGGACACATTCGCGAATCATTTGCATAGCATCTACGCCATTGTCGGTTTCACCGACTATTTCATAACCTTCATGTTCTAACAACATACGAATGGCCAAGCGGATTACTGGATGATCGTCGACAATAAAAATCGTGTTCATATTGAATTCCCATAAAGAGCTGCATAGAAAGCGCGCACCTTAGCTCAGATATATGGATTGAGACACGAAGCGATCAGCCTACAAACGTAGTATGGGAATATTCCTACATTAAATAAGGCGTGAACTCACGAATTGCTCGGGGAGTGGCGGCGGTTTAATATCGTGCTGAATCGTTTGATGGCTGTTTTGCCGTTAGTGTGTTTATAGAGTCTTATTAAAATTAGGACTATTCCTACATATACTTCTGTTTTTGTGTGGCGACTTTTTTGTCCGGATTTAAGTACTTGGTCACGTACATTTTTCTTGGTCTTGAACTACGTAGTGTTTAAAAAATAAAAACGGTTACAACGTGTGTGGTCATCACCTTGTGGTCGTTGCTTGTGCAGCGGCCACAAGGTGATGCCTTGCTCAGACAGGGCTCGAGCGGCCGGTCATCTCCTTGGCCATTTCGGTGGCATAGCTATCGGTCATGCCGGCAATAAAGTCGATGATGCGCATAAACGAGCGATGCAAGGGCCAGCTCGGGTCCGGGGCGTTGTGGCCGAGCAAATCGAGGATGCGACGGTTTTTGAACGATAAGGTTTTGTGCCCATGTTGTTCCAGTGCCGCGCCACAAAAAGCGTTTAACAAGATTTCCAGCGTGGTGTAAGCGCCGATTTCATGCAGGGTTTTGCGCTTGTCCTGGAAGATCTTTTTACGCGCCATGTTCTTGGCGTCCAGCACGCAGCGCTTGGCCGTGCCGTGCATGTGCTCTACCAGATCGCCGGGCAGCGTACCCGCGAGCAAGGCGTCCTGCTGTTCGACAAAGGCGCGGGCGGCGGCGTTGGTCAGGTGCTCAATGGCCTTGCCGCGCAAAATGGCCAGCTTGCGGCGTTCAGAGTCTTGCGGGCCGAGCTGGCGATAGGTCTCGGGCAAATCATCGCCCACCAGATTCAATAGCAGGGACTCGACCTCGGCGTATTGCAGCAGGTCCATCTCCAGGCCGTCTTCAAGGTCAATCAAGGCGTAGCAGATGTCGTCAGCGGCCTCCATCAGGTACACCAGCGGATGGCGCGCCCAGCGTTGCTCTTCGATTTGCGGCAGGCCCAACTTGTGAGCAATCCCTTCGAGCAAATGCAGCTCGCTTTGATAGCAACCGAACTTGTGCTTTTTGTACCCCAGAGAGTCGGCATGCCGGGCGGTCCACGGGTACTTGAGGAACGTACCGAGGGTGGCATGGGTTAGCCGTGTGCCACCGTCGAACTGATGGTATTCAAGCTGTGTCAGCACCCTGAACCCTTGGGCGTTACCTTCAAAGTTCAAGAAGTCATTGCGCTCGGCTTCGCTCATATCGTCCAGCCAGCCCTTGGCCGCAGCCTGCTGGAACCAATGGCGGATGGCATCTTCACCGGAGTGGCCGAAGGGCGGGTTGCCGATGTCGTGAGCCAGGCAGGCCGATTGCACCACCATGCCCAGGTCGGCGGGGTCGCACCATTCGGGCAGGGCGCTGCGAATGGTTTCGCCCACGCGCATGCCCAGCGAGCGGCCGACGCAACTGACCTCCAGCGAATGGGTAAGGCGGGTGTGAATGTGGTCGTTGCTGCTGACCGGGTGCACTTGGGTTTTGCGCCCAAGCCTGCGAAAGGCGCCGGAAAAAATAATCCGGTCGTGATCCTTGTGAAAGGGACTGCGCCCGAGCTCTTCGGCGCTGTAATGAGGTTTTCCGAGACGTTCGCGGTTAAGCAGGGTTTGCCAATCCAAGGCGCAGCGCTCCATCAAATGACTGATGCCGCAGCTTCTCGCTTCAGGCGGGTTGGTGCAAGGCTTGGCGCTTAAGTTAAGCCGCGAGCATGCCCGCGATCTTTTGATCATGAACACCAAAAGATCGCGAGCTGTGCGTCAGGGCTTGCGCGAAGAACCCTGAATCACCAGTTTGATCAACGGCAACAACCCGGTGGTCAGTCCGATTAAACGGGACACGCCACCGGCGCCTTTGCTTTTAGTGCCTTTGCCGGTCAAAAAACCCAGCAGAGTCACCACCGCCACACCCCACAGCGGGGCGTGCTTGATCCCCAGGTGTTCTTTCCAGTTGCTGGTGACACCGCGCATTTTGTGCAACGGCTCCAGCAATTGTTGCGACTCATGACGAATCTCCTGGCGGTGCATTTCCATGCGCAGGCGAATCAGCATTTTGCGCATGTCACGGCGCGAAGCGTTTTGCGGCATTTCAGGCAGGCTCATGGCAACAAACGCTCCCGGTCTTTGGCCAGCTCTTCGAGCGTGGCGTTGAAAGGAGAGGACTCATCAAACACGGCCGCTTTAAGGCGCAAACCACAGAACGCCGCTGCCAGGGTGTAAAAGACGCAGAGCCCGATAATGCCGGGCAGTCGATAACTGTCCCAGAGCACGATCAGCACCAGCGCCGACAGGCCGAGCAGCAATAACAACCCGAACACCAGTGCCAGCCCGGCGAACAGCAACAGGCTGACGGTCCGTGCCTTCTGTTCTTGCAGCTCGATGCCCAGCAACTCGACGTGGCTGTGCAGCAGACCCAGAAACGCGGCACCCAGGCGCCGCGGTGAGGAACGAGGGGAGCCGGATTCTTCGTTTGTCATATCAGCGCCGGGTGGCCAGCAGGCCAATCAAAAAGCCGACCCCGGCAGCAATGCCGACCGATTGCCACGGGTTGCTCTGTACATAGTCTTCGGCAGCCGTCACCGCAGCTTCACCGCGTTCGTGCAAGGACTCTTTGGTGTCCTCCAGCGATGCACGCGCCTTGTCCAGGCTCAACTTGATCTTGTCGCGCAGTTCATCGGCCTGATCACCGGCCAGCGCAGCGCTGTGTTCCAGCAGGCGTTCTGCGTCGTTGACCAGCGTCTGGAGATCGGCTTTGAGGATTTCTTGAGCATTCTTTGCTGTTATGCGGGCCATGATTAACTCCGTGTGTGGCTTCTTGATGGTTCGAGTGTAGGCATTCGCTGAAGGTTCACTACTTTTCTTCACATCAGATCAATGCGCTGACCTGCTGTTGCCCTGGAACACTCAGACTAGACGGCTTAACCCCGAGCGGAAGCAAACCTTACCTTAAATCATTCGTCGTCGCGGGGAAAACCCGGTGTGTCCAGTGGCTCGCTGCTCTCAAAACAACCTTCCAGCAAGTGATAGCGGTTATGCCGCACTTCATCGACGCGGTGGCGTACGGTTCTTTCGGGCAGCCCCAGCAATATCAGGGCGTGTGAGGCCAGCATCAAGCTGGATTCAAGCAATTCGGGCACCACTTCGGTGGCGCCAGCGGCTTTGAGCTCGGTAAGCCGGCTGTCGTCGCGGGTTCTGACCAGAATCGGCACTGCGATGGTGATGAGGCGGGCTTCTTTCAGCACGCTCATGGCGATTTCGGTGTTGTCCACGGCAATCACCAGCAAACGGGCACGATCAAGGCCCACCGCCCGCAACAAATCGCCACGCCGGGCATCACCGTAATGCACAGTGCTTTCGGTTTTGTTGGCTTTCTGGATCTGATCCGGGTCGTAGTCCAGGGCGATAAAGTCCTGATTTTCACGTTGCAGGAAGCGCCCGATGGACTGACCGACGCGGCCAAAGCCGCAGATCACCACATGCCCCTGCAACTCGGCACTTTGCTCGGTGATTTTTTCCAGCTCGGCTTCTTCGTTCGAGGTGTGGTGCAAGCTGGCGGCGATGCGAGGTGCGGCGCGCAGCAGCAGGGGGGTGAGCAACATCGAGCAGAACGTAGCGGCCAACAAGTAAGGGGCGTATTGCGACGGGATCAGCGCATTGAGCTGCATTTGCGCCATCAGCGCGAAACAGAACTCACCGCCTTGGGCCAATGCCAGGCCGCTGCGCCAGGCGGTCTCGCCGTCGCTGCCGCGCAGCTTGACCAGCGTCGCCACAACTGCGCCTTTGATGAGCATCAGCGCCAAGGTGAGGGCGACAATCAAAAAGCCGTGGTGCAGGAACAATTGCAGGTCGATGAGCATGCCGATGCTGACGAAAAACAGCCCCAGCAGAATGTCGCGAAAAGGCCGGATATCGGCTTCGATCTGGTGTCGGTAGTGGCTTTCACCCAGCAACATGCCCGCCAGGAACGCGCCGAGCGCCGGGGACAACCCCAGCAAGTGGGTCAACCAGGCCGTGACCAGCACGATCACCAGGGCCAGCAACACAAACAGTTCGGCAGAACGTGAGGCCGCCACTTCATGAAACAGGCGCGGCAGTACGAAGCGGCTGGTGATGAGTAGGCCGACAAACAGAATCACGGTCTTGCCCAAGGTGATCGGCAGCGCCCAATACCAGGCCTGTTCGCTGCTGCCGGCAAACACCGGTACCAGCGTCAGCAGCAATACGGCCACCACGTCCTGGAACAGCAACACGCCAATCGCGTTCTGGCCGTGGGGGCTGAAAATTTCCCCCAGGCTGGTCAGCTCTTTGCTGACGATGGCCGTGGAAGACAGGGCCAGGCCTGCGCCCAGCAAAAAGGCGCTGCTGGCTGACATGCCAAAGGCCAGCAGCAAGCCGCCCAGGACCACGGCGGTACAGATGACTTGCAGGCTGCCGAGGCCAAAGACCACGCGGCGCAGCTTGAGCATTTTGGGCAGCGAGAACTCCAGCCCCAGCGAGAACAGCAAAAACACCACCCCCAACTCGGCGAGGTCCGGCAGGTCCGGGCTGTTATTGACCCAGTTCAGCGCCGTTGGGCCGATGAACAGGCCAACGCACAAATAACCCAGCACCGGTGGCAGTTTCAGGCGTCGAAACAGGGCAATGACCACCAATGACGAGGCGAGGATGATTAACAAATTGGCAAACACTAAGCGCTTCCTTCACTCATTTTTCTAGCTGAGCACTCTGTAGCCGCTGATGCGCTACGAGGCTGCGATGGGCTGCGAAGCGGCCCTGTAAGGGCCACAAGAGCACGCCAGTACGTAGCGTAGTCGCAAGCAGCGGTGTAAAGCGATTGCTCTGATCAGCTTTGCTGCATAAGCGCTGTCGACAGGCGGGTCGACGTGCCCGGGCAAGGCTCCTAAACTGAATGCCCATCCCACACAGGTTAATGATCATGCTTCCCGAATGTCAGTTGCTCGGCACCGTGGGTTGCCATCTGTGCGAAGTGGCTGAAGACGTCGTGATGCCGTTGGTGCTGGATAACGGCTTGCTGGTTGAGCTAATTGATATCGCCGACAGTGAAGAATCTGTTGAGGCCTACGGCTTGCGCATCCCCGTATTGCGTCGGGTCGACACCGGCGCTGAACTGGACTGGCCGTTTGACACTGAGCAGGTTGCCCACTTTCTGCTGTAGCTTGTGGCGCACTGTGCGCGATAATCGCGGGCTGCTTTTCTTGCCCAGAGTTATTTATGTCGACCCAGCTTTTCAACGCCGCCGAGCATCAAGCCAGCACCTTGTACTTGCCACCGGGTCATTGGCAGACGGTACTCGACTGTTTGTGCGACCACTTTCGGGCAATCAGCCGTGAGCAATGGCAAGATCGAATCGCCCGTGGCCGGGTGCTGGACGCCCATGGCGTGCCGATCAGCCCGCAGTTGGCGTACAAAGAAGGCCTGCGCATTCATTACTTTCGTGAAGTGCCTAACGAAACGCCGATTCCGGTGCAAGAAACCATTTTGTATGCCGACGAGCATTTGGTGGTGGCAGACAAACCGCACTTTCTGCCCGTGACCCCGGCGGGCGAGTACGTCGAGCAAACCCTGCTGCGCCGTTTGATCCGCACGCTGGATAACCCCAATCTGGTGCCATTGCACCGGATCGACCGGCACACGGCGGGGTTGGTACTGTTCTCTGCGAACCCGACCAGCCGCTCGGCGTATCAGTCGTTATTCCCTACGCGCAACATTGAAAAACGCTACGAAGCCATTGCCCGGGCCTTGCCAGATCTGGCATTGCCGCGCGTGCACAAAAGCCGTCTGGTGGAGGGCGAACCATTTTTCCGCATGCAAGAAGGGCCTGGCGCCAGTAATACCGAAACCCGAGTCGAAGTGTGCGAGAAAAACGGCGATCTGTGGCGTTATGCGCTGTACCCGGTCACGGGCAAAAAACACCAGTTGCGCGTGCACATGGCAGCGCTGGGAGCGGGAATCTGCAACGATCCGTTTTATCCCGAGGTCATCAAGGACGCCGTGGATGACTATGCCAAGCCCCTGAAGCTGCTGGCGCAAGGCCTGCGTTTTGCCGACCCGCTGACCGGCGAGGAGCGTTTTTTCGAGAGCCGGATCCACCTTGACTGGTAATTGAGCGTCGCGAAAATCCTGACGAAACCGGGCAGTCAGATTGGGTCTCGAGGGTCTTGATGAGAGCCGAAAAACTAGCCAAAGTCGCTGAAAATGCCCGGATTGTCGGACAAAAACAAACATGAAAAACTCTTCATAAACTGCCTCCTCGAAGATTGGTAGCTTCCTCAGCGCTGCCCACTCATTCGAGTTCTAATAATGAATAAAAAAATGCTCAAAAGCGCTTTGGCGCTCTCTGTTGCTGTTGCCTCGACTCAACTGCTCGCCGGCGGTTTTGCCCTCAACGAACAAAGTGTCAGCGGGATGGGAACCGGTTTTGCCGGGCGTTCCTCTTCTGCCGACGATGCCAGCACCGTGTATGGCAACCCTGCCGGGATGTCTCGCCTCAAGCAAAACGAAGTCAGCGTTGGCGCCACTTACCTTGATGCCAAATCCACCATCAAGGACGCCAGCTCTACGCAGTTTGGCGCTGATAACCCGGGCACCAACAAAGGTGACATGGTACCCGGCATTGGCGTGCCGTTCGGCTACCTGGTCACTCCGATTGACGAGCATTGGGCCTTTGGTCTGGGCGTTTATGCCCCGTTCGGCCTGGTGACTGACTATGAAAGCAGCTTCCAGGGCAACGGCTTTGGCAGCAAAAGCAAAGTGCAAGTCATCACTACCCAGCCGACGGTCAGCTATGCCTTTAACGATAAAGTCTCGGTGGGTTTCGGGCCGACGTTCAACCGTCTGACCGGCGAGCTGGACTCCAAAGTGCCGGCGTTTGGCCTGGGCAATGAAACCGTCAAGATCAAGGGCGACGACAACGCTATCGGTTTTAACGCCGGGCTGTTGGTGCAGGCGCTGGACAGCACCCGCTTCGGTGTGACGTATCACTCGCAAGTGGTTTACCACCTGAGCGGCCACACCAACGCCTCGGGCCTGCTCTCTGATCTGGTGGACGGAGGGCCGCAGCGTTACGGCGCCAAGCTGAACATCACCACGCCGTCGTCGGTGGACTTCTCGGTCACTCATCAACTTAACGATGACTGGACCCTTTATGCGGGCAGTACCTACACCCGCTGGAGCCAGTTGAAGAAAATCACCGTCAACAACTCCGGCGTGTCTGACGGAAGCAGCGAACTGGCTTCAATTACCGAGGTGCAGAACTGGCATGACACGTGGTCGCATGCCATCGGCGCGGCGTACCGGGTCAATAAACAGCTGGTATTGCGCACGGGTTTAACGCTGGACCAGACCCCCACCAACAACACCGATCGTTCGGTACGGATTCCTACGGGAGACCGGACTGTATTCAGCGTGGGTGCCGGTTGGACACCCGTGGATAACCTGACCTTCGACGTTGCCTATTCCTACCTCAAGGAACAGCCGATCAAGGTTCATGACAGCCAGCCCGCGCTGGGCCTGACCTACGACGCCAAGTATGAAAACAGCGCCAATGGCTTTGGTGGCTCGGTGACCTATCGTTTCTGATCGTGCAGTCTCAGCAACAGCCAGATTTTTTGCAGACGCGTTAAACAACAAAACCCGCACTTGGCGGGTTTTGTTGTTTAACGCATAAACCCGAAGGCTTACAGTTCTTTAACGGTACGAACCTGGTCTTTGTTGATGCGGGTTTCTTTACCGTCCAATTGTTTGAACTGGTAAAAGCCCGACGACGAGTCGTACTTAGGGGCGTCGACTGTCTGGATTTCACGGCCATCGTTGAGTGTGATCACGCTTGGCGAGGAGCAACCAGCAAGGGCGGCCAGGCCTGCAGTGAGCATAAGAGCGGCCAGAGTCCGATGAGTCATGTTTATCTCCAACAAATAGGGGTGCTGTTATTAATCACTGTCCTTGAGACGTATACATCGCTCTCAAGTTCCGTGGTTAGCCACAAGAACAGCGCGTTAGCTTATATCAGTAAGTCAGCAGTGTTGAAGTTGCTTAACCGTGAATCATTTTCGGGGCATTGTACGGGCTGTGCATTGAGCTGGAACATGATTTTTCGCGGTCTGCGTTCGCCCGAGTGCCAGGCCGCTTCGAATGCCGGTGCCAGTGCCGTCGGGATCACACAAAACAACGGCTCCCAGTGTTCGCCCTGACGCACCATGTGCGGTGTGTCCGGCGCGAGGGCGGCTGCCGCGAGCAGGGTGCTGAGCAGCTCGCCATTGACCCTGGGCACATCGCACGGCAGCACCAGCAGGTGTGAATGCCGGGCTGCCGCCAGGCCCGCCCGAATGCCTGCCAGTGGCCCGTCAAAGTCATCATTGCCATCGCTCACCAACTGGTCGGCATAGGCGGCGTAGCGGTCGTGGTTGCGATTGCAGGAAATGATCAAGTCATCGGTCAGCGCGCGCGCCGCCTGCTGCACATAAGCAATCAACGGCTGCCCGCGCCACGGCACCAGGCCTTTGTCCTGGCCACCCATACGCTGGCCCCGGCCCCCGGCCAGAAGCAAAATCGAACTCTGAAACGGCTGCATGAATGGGCTACGCTCCGTCTGTCTAATAAGGGCGTGATATAACACCCACCTGTTTTTCCTACAACCGGACCCCGTTTATGAAAGCCAAAGTTGATGCTCCTTTCGTTCCTTTGAACATTGCGGTGTTAACCGTCAGCGATACCCGGACCCTCGAAACCGACACCTCCGGGCAAGTCTTCGTCGATCGTTTGAGCGAGGCCGGGCACCATTTGGCGGCGCGGGTATTGCTCAAGGACGACCTGTATAAAATTCGCGCCCAGGTGGCGACCTGGATTGCCGATGATGAAGTGCAAGTGGTGTTGATCACCGGCGGCACCGGCTTTACTGCGCGTGACAGCACGCCAGAGGCGGTGAGCTGCCTGCTCGACAAGCAGGTCGATGGTTTTGGCGAATTGTTCCGCCAGATCTCCGTGGCCGATATCGGTACTTCGACCGTGCAATCACGCGCCTTGGCCGGTTTGGCCAACGGCACGCTGGTGTGCTGCCTGCCGGGTTCGACCAACGCGGTGCGTACCGGTTGGGACGGCATTTTGGCCGAGCAACTGGATGCCCGTCACCGCCCTTGCAACTTTGTCGCGCACTTGAAGCAGGCACCGGCCTGTGAAACCCGTGGGTAAGCCGGGGCGCATGGGCGACTTGATGCCCGTTGAAGTCGCTCTGGCGCAATTGCTGGCGCTGGCCGAGGCCGCGCCGATCCGTGACAGCGAGTCAGTGCTGCTGGCCGACAGTGACGGGCGGGTGCTGGCCGATGACCTGGTGGCAAGCCTTGATTTGCCGCCGTGGCCCAACAGCGCCATGGACGGTTACGCCCTCAACCTGGCCGACTGGTCGGGCGAGCCGCTGCCTGTCAGCCAGCGGATTTTTGCCGGGCAAGCGCCAGAGCCGTTGACGCCGGGCACCTGCGCACGGATCTTCACCGGCGCGCCGGTTCCGCAGGGCGCCGATTGCGTCGAAATGCAGGAAAACGCTCAGGTCCAGGCTGATGAGCGGGTGTTGTTCACTGAGGCGCTGACCGTGGGGCAGAACATTCGTCCTCAAGGGCAGGAAACCACCGTGGGCGAAACCGTACTGCTTGCCGGTACCCGGCTGGGACCGATCGAGCAGGGCTTGGCGGCGTCTCTGGGCTGCGCCACGCTCAAGGTAATCCGCCGGGTCAAAGTGGCGGTGTTGTCGACCGGTGACGAGCTGATTGAGCCGGGCCAGCCGTTGGGGCCGGGGCAGATCTACAACAGCAACCGCGTGGTGCTGTGCAGTTGGTTGAAGCGCATGGGGTGTGAGGTGGTCGACGCCGGGATCTTGCCCGACGACCTGCCTGCCACCCGGCAGCGTTTGGCGGAGCTGGGCGCGGTTGACCTGATCTTGTCCACGGGCGGGGTCTCGGTGGGGGAGGCGGACTTCCTTGGGATAGCCCTGCGTGAAGAAGGAGAACTGGCCTTGTGGAAACTCGCGATTAAACCCGGAAAACCCCTGACCTTTGGGCATTTTCGCGGTGTGCCGGTGATTGGCTTGCCGGGTAACCCGGCCTCGACCCTGGTGACCTTTGCATTGCTGGCCCGGCCTTACTTGTTGCGCCGTCAAGGCGTGCAAGCCGTTGCGCCGTTGAAGTTTCAAGTGCCAGCCGGATTTGTCTGGGCCAAGCCGGGCAATCGCCGCGAGTACCTGCGTGGCCGGCTGGATCAAGGCCGGGCAATCATTTACAAAAACCAGAGCTCAGGCGTTTTGCGCAGCGCCGCCTGGGCCGATGGGCTGGTGGAAGTGCTTGAAGGCAGCACGCTGGCTGAAGGCGACGGGGTCGGCTTTATCCCGCTAAGCGAAGTGCTGGGCTAACCTGCAAACGCGTAGGAGCTGCCGCAGGCTGCGATCTTTTAGCGATCAAAAGATCGCAGCCTGCGGCGGCTCCTACGCGTTTATGGCGCTTTAGGGCGTTTCTGTGCGCCCATACACGTCATTGAAACGCACGATGTCGTCTTCCTCTACATAGTCCCCGCATTGCACTTCGATCATCACTAACTCAACGTCGGTTGGATTCACCAGGCGGTGCGCGCGGCCTGCTTTGATATAGGTCGATTCATTGCTGCCCAGCACAAACTGCTGGTCGCCATTGGTCACCTGCGCGGTGCCGCTGACGACGATCCAGTGTTCGCTGCGATGGCGGTGCATCTGCAATGACAAGGCACCTTGCGGTTTGACCACGATGCGTTTGAGTTTGAACCCGGGGCCTTCCTCCAGCACGGTGTAACTGCCCCAGGGCCGTGTCACGCTTCGGTGCAGGCGATACGTATCGTGGCCTTGTTGCTTGAGCGCCTGAGTGATGTATTTAACATCCTGGCTGCGGGCCGCATCGGCGATCAGCAGCGCATCGGAGGTGTCGATGATGATCAAATCCTTGAGGCCCACCCCGCCGACCAGCCGCGTGGGCGAGTCGATGTAGCAACCCTGCACATCGTGCAGCACGGTTTGCCCGGTGCATTGGTTGCCATCGGCATCGGCGGGGCTCAATTCACGTACTGCCTGCCAACTGCCAATGTCACTCCAGCCCAGTTGGCAGGGCACAACGGCGACTTTTTTCGAGTGTTCCATCAGCGCGTAGTCGATGGAAATGTCGGCTGCTTGAGCGAAGGTCTGGCTGTCGAGTTCGCGATGGCGTTGCTGCGGGCCTTCAAAAACCGGGCTGTGCTCAAGGCACAGGCTCACGGCCTGGAGGATCTGCGGTGCATGTTGCGCAAGCTCTTGCAGCAGGCTGTCGACGCGCATGCAGAACATTCCGCTGTTCCACAGGTGCTGGCCGCCCTCCAGGTACTGCTGGGCGGTGGCCGCATCCGGTTTTTCAATGAAGCGCGCCACGGCACACCCGTCGCCTTTTTCGATGTAGCCAAACCCCGTCTCGGCCCTGGTCGGCTGAATGCCGAACGTCACCAGCCAGCCTTGATCGGCCAACTGCCGGGCACTGTCGACGGCCTGCTGAAAGGCCGCGATGTCGCTGATCAAGTGATCGGCCGGCAGCACAAGCAGGTGCGCATCTGCTCCGTAGCGTTGGGCAACGTGCAGCGCGGCAGCGGCGATGGCGGGGGCGGTGTTGCGGCCGAAAGGCTCAAGGATAAAGTCCAGCGCGACGTCCTCCGCCGGCTGCTGGCGATAGTCGTCGAGCGTACGGAAATACACGTCGCGGTTGGTCACGGTCAGTAACTGGCGCACATCCGGCAAGCCGATGGCGCGTTGAAAGGTCTTTTGCAGCAGGCTCTGACCATCGGGCAGGCGCATAAAGGGCTTTGGCATGGCTTCACGCGACACCGGCCACAGTCGGGTGCCCGCGCCACCGGCGATGATGCAGGGAATGAGTGGGCTCATTCAGAACGCCTCCAGGGGCAATGGGCTGCGGTTGGGGGGAGGGAGTCTGACGGGTTCTGACGGTTTGATCGACCCGTTGACGGCCCTGAAAGGTTTTTTTGCAAATAAACCGACGGAGTTGGGCCTTTCTTGATCGGTTGTTGTCCAACCATACGGACTGACCAGGAGATGCGGCATGAGTGCAGGAAAGGCATTTTTGATTTTGCACGGCAAGCAAGCCATGAATGAAGACGTTCGGGCCGCTGTCGAGCAGCAACGTGCAGGCGGGCGTGAGCTGACGGTGCGCCTCACGTGGGAAGCCGGGGACGCGCAGCGTCTGGTGGGCGAAGCGCTTGAGGCCGGTTACGAGCAGTTGATTGCAGGTGGCGGTGACGGCACGTTGCGTGATGTGGCCGAAGCGATGGCGCAGGCGCAGACCTCTGCCAGCCTGGTGCTGTTGCCGTTGGGCACGGCCAATGACTTTGCCCGTGCAGCGGGGGTACCGCTGGAACCCGGCCCGGCCTTGGGGCTGCTGGACGTACCGGCCCGGCAGATCGATTTGGGTGAAGTCGGCGGGCAGTACTTTTTGAACATGGCCACCGGCGGCTTTGGCAGCCAGGTCACCGCCAATACTTCAGAAGACTTGAAAAAAGTCATCGGCGGCGCGGCGTACCTGTTTACCGGGCTCTCGCGTTTTACTGAGTTGCAAGCGGCCTACGCCGAGCTGCAAGGCCCCGATTTTCAGTGGCAAGGCCAGTTACTGGCGCTGGGCATTGGCAATGGCCGACAGGCGGGCGGTGGGCACGAGTTGTGCCCGCAGGCATTGGCCGATGATGGCCTGCTGGACGTGAGCATCCTGCCCGCGCCACAAGAGGTGGTGGGGACGGTGAAAAACCTCATGGCGGGCGGCTGGGGGCTGGATAACCTGTTTGTTCGGGCACGACTGCCGTGGGTAGAGATCAAGGCCGCGCAAGGGCTGGCGCTTAACCTCGATGGCGAACCGCTAACGGGCGATAGCTTGCGCTTCAGCGCTCACAAAGGCGCGTTGCGCGTGCATTTGCCGCAAAACTCACCGCTGTTGAGTTCATAAAAGCGAAAGATGTCATCTGGCCATTATTTTTAGGGCGTGAGGGCAGGGAAGGGTTAAGAATCGACATGTCGTGTCGATAGCCTAGGACCTTTCGCACACACGCCCAGGAAATATCTATGGCCGGCATTCTCGACACGGTAGACCAGCGCACACAGTTGGTCGGTGAAAACCGACTGGAACTTCTGATGTTTCGTCTTGCAGGGCGGCAGTTGTTCGCAATCAACGTGTTCAAGGTGCAAGAAGTGTTGCAGCTGCCCAAGTTGACCCTGATGCCCCATCGCCATCGGCATGTGTGCGGGGTCATCAACTTGCGCGGCAAGACCCTGCCCGTCATCGACCTCTCCCAAGCCATCGGCATGCGCCCGGTGGTGCCGGGGCCAGACAGCACGATCATCGTCACCGAGTACAACCGCTCGATTCAGGCCTTTTTGGTGGGCAGTGTGGACCGGATCGTCAACATGAACTGGGAAGCCATCCTGCCGCCGCCCGCCAGCGCCGGGCGTCACCATTATTTGACCGCCATCAGCAAGGTTGACGAGCAACTGGTGGAAATCATCGACGTAGAAAAGGTCTTGGCCGAAATCGTGCCTTACAACGCCAAAGTCTCCCCTGACAAGCTGGCCGACCCGGTGCTGGAGCGGGCGCGTGGCCGTGAAGTGCTGCTGGTCGATGATTCCAGCGTGGCCCTGGCGCAGTTGCGGGAAACGTTGTCGCAGTTGGGGATCAAAATGCATGTCGCCAGCGACGGCCTTAAAGCCTTCAACATGCTCAAGGCCTGGGCCGACTCCGGGCAGGTCATGACCGACAAGCTGCTGATGGTGTTCACTGACGCGGAAATGCCAGAAATGGATGGTTACCGTTTAACCACAGAAATTCGTAACGATCCGCGTCTGCGCAGTTTGTATGTGGTACTCCACACCTCCTTGTCCGGCAGCTTCAACGAATCGATGGTGAAGAAGGTGGGGTGTGACAACTTTCTGTCTAAATTCCAGCCGGACAAATTGGTAGATGTCGTTCGTCAGCGCCTGATGCTCGACGAAGTGCCTGCCTGATCCTGTCTCAATGGGGGATCTTTGCAGGCCCGAAGGCTTCTATACTGTGGCTTTTTTACCTTGCAGGGATCTGACCCATGCTTCGTCTGAGTGCGCTGTATCGCTTCCCACTGAAATCCGGCAAAGGCGAAAGCCTGCCGCAAGCCCGACTGGACAAGCTGGGACTGGTCGGTGATCGACGCTGGATGTTGGTGGACGAAGCGAGCGGACGATTCCTGACGCAGCGCACCGAGCCCAAAATGAGCCAGTTGTCGGCCCTGTGGAATGCTGCGGGCGGCCTGACCTTGAGTGCCCAGGGCTTTTCGCCTCTGGAGGTGGCGTTGCCAAACCCGGACGATAACTTGCGCGGTGTGACCATTTGGCGCGACACCTTGCGTGTGCCGGATGCCGGGGATGAGGCGGCGCAGTGGCTAAGCGGCTTTATCGACAAACCGGTGCGTCTGGTGCATGTGCCGCTGCAACGCGCGCGCATGACAGAGTCGGGCTACGGGCAGGATGATGACAAAGTGGCGTTCGCTGATGGCTACCCTTTGCTGTTGATTGGTCAAGCCTCGCTGGATGACCTTTCGCAGAAAGTAGGGCGCTCGATGGAGATGCTGCGCTTTCGCCCCAACCTTGTTATTGAAGGCAGCGAAGCGTTTGCCGAAGACGGCTGGAAGCGCATCCGTATTGGCGATGTTGAGTTTCGTGTGGTCAAGCCGTGCTCGCGTTGCATCCTCACCACGATCGACCCGCAGACCGGCGAGCGGGACGCCAATCGTGAACCGTTCGCGACCTTGAACAACTATCGCAAACAGGAAGGTGGCGCGATGTTTGGGCAAAACTTGGTGAACGACGGCGAAGGCGTGCTGGAAGTCGGCATGCCAGTCACCATTCTGGAATAACGGTAGGGGCGAGCTTGCCTCACGATCTTTTGACCTTAAAAAGATCGCGAGACAAGCTCGCTCCTACAGGGGTTTCGTTAATTATTGATCATCAAAATACCGCTCATGCCAGTCCACCAGCGGCTGTGGCACGTTGAGCTTCTGCCCGTAGATCACCGAATAAGACAGCACGTTCTGCACGTATTGGCGGGTTTCGTCGAACGGGATGCTTTCGATCCACACGTCAAAGCCCAGATGGTTGGCGCCTTTCAGCCATTGGCGTACACGGCCCGGGCCTGCGTTGTAGGCCGCTGAGGCGAGCACGCGGTTGCCATTGAACTGGCCGTGTACCTGGCTCAAGTAGGCGGCGCCCAGCTGGATATTTTTGTCCGGGTCCAGCACTTGCTGTGGCGAGGCCAGCGGGATGCTGAATTTGCGGGCAGTCTCTTTGGCGGTGGCGGGCATCAATTGCATCAAGCCGCTGGCGCCCACGCCGGAGCGGGCGTCATCCATAAAGGCGCTTTCCTGACGGGTAATGGCGAATACCCAGCTTGAATGCAGGCCGCGGACTTTAGCTTCGCGTACCAGGGTGTCGCGGTGCGCCATCGGGAAGCGAATGTCCAGATCGTCCCAATACTGCGCCTGACTGATGGTACGAATGGCCGGGAAATACCACTTCAGGTCGTAAGCCAGTTTGGCCTGGGCGACCATCTCGTCACGGTTGAAGTGGCGGCTAACGTAGTACCACTCACGCCGACCATCAACCACTTGGCCCCGCGCGTGGAACTCCAGGGCACGCTGAATACCCGGTGTGTTGCGTACTTTATTGACCAGTTGCGGGCTGAGCACCAGCGGCTTGTTGTTGAGCTTGTAAGGCGTTTGCGCCCGATCGGCGGCGAGGAAGCCGTAGAAATCACGTTCCTTGGCGACATTCTTGAGCAGCACCAGCGCTTGCGGGTTTTTCGGCTCGGCCAGCTCTAGGCTGCGGGCCTGCCAGTAGCGCCAGCGGTTAGTGGTTGCGAGGTCTTGCGGCAGTTTTTTGGTCAACTGATACGCGTCTTCCCAGCGCGCCAGGCGCAACAGCAGGCGCAGGCGCCACTCGGTGACGGTGTTGTCACGCAGCTCCGGGTCGTACTGGGTCATGATGGCCAGGCCGCGGCTGTCGTAACGACGGGCGAACGTCAGGCCGATTTCCCGGGCGATTGACACTTTTTCGTCACGGGAAAAGTGCATGTTGTTGGCATAGGTGTCGAGCAGCGACGCGGCTTTTTCCGGGTCCTGGCGGGCGAGGCGGCGCAAGCCCAGGCCGACCGCATCCGACATGGCTTCGCTGGCTGGCAGGAACACCGATGGCTGGCTGAGCATGTCGGGCTTTTGGGCCACGGCGATCATCAGTTTGGCTTGCGGGCCCAGTGTGGTCAGCCCGCTGGCCAGTGAGGTGGCCAGCGCATAGTTGCGTGCTTCGGCGGCGAGTTTGACCCGCTGCCAGCGCTTTTGCTCGGTCAACTGGCCTTTTGCTGCCCATTGCCCGAACAGGGCGTCGCACGCGGTAGGTTGAGCTTTGCCCACCAGCCAGAGTTTTTCGGCGCTGGCATAGCCTTCAGCCTTGAGGTTGTGGCTGATCTGGTATTGGCCATTGAGGCAGTCCAGCTCGGTGAAATTGAGCTTGGGGTCGTAATATTTGACGAAGGTTGCCCAGTCGCCACGCTCGGCCAGCCAGCGTAACCAGCGCAACCTCATCCAGTTGGATTGTGGCAGATCGCCATGCTCGGCCAAAAACTGTTCGATTTCGGCGTTACTGGCAGATTTCAGGCGTGCGGTCAGCTCGTCGTAGGCCAGGTAAGGGGTCAGCGGGTACGTGCGCAGGGCGGCGGCATTTTGAAAGTAAGGGCCGGAGTCACCTTTGGCCAGGGCGCGCTTGGCGTCATCGTACAGTTGGCGTTGTTGGGTCAGGTCTGCAGCCAGCGTGGATTGCACGGCGCAGGTAGAGAGCAGCAGGCAGGATAAAAAGTTGAAAAGGCGACTGCGCATGAGGCTTCCGTACAGATTGAAAACACGACACGTGCAGCGCTCGGCTGCACAGACTGTGTCGTAGCTTAGCCTTTTGCCGGCAACCCGTGAAAGCCTTGGCGGCTAACCGGTGCATCTTGTTCAGAAATGAACGGTAGACGCGCCCGTACACGAAATACCCGGCCGCCTGCGGGCTCAAATCAGGTAGAATGCGCGCCCAGTTTTTGGAGAAGCTCATGACCCTGCTCAAATTCAGCGATGTGTCCCTTGCTTTCGGCTCTACGCCGTTGTTGGACAAGGTGTCCTGGCAGATCGCCCGTGGAGAGCGGGTGTGCATCATCGGCCGCAACGGCACCGGCAAGTCCAGCATGATGAAGCTGGTTAAAGGTGATCAAAAGCCTGACGACGGCTCTGTCTGGCGCGCACCCGGGCTCAAGATTGGCGAATTGCCGCAAGAGTTGCCGGTAGCCGACGGACGGACAGTGTTCGACGTGGTGGCTCAAGGTCTGGACGGTGTCGGCGAATTGCTGGCCCAGTACCATCACCTTAGCCAGAACATCGTCACCGATGCCGACCTGGACAAACTGATGCACGTCCAACAAGACCTTGAAGCCCGTGATGGCTGGCGCTTGCAGCAATTGGTCGACAGCACCCTGAGCCGCCTGCAGTTGCCGGCTGACAAAACCCTCGCCGAGTTGTCGGGTGGCTGGCGTCGTCGCGTCCTGCTGGCGCAAGCACTGGTTTCCGAACCTGACTTGCTGCTGCTCGACGAACCGACCAACCACTTGGACATCGGCGCGATTGCCTGGCTGGAAGAGGCCTTGAAGGACTTCCAGGGCGCTGTGCTGTTCATTACCCACGACCGTTCCTTCTTGCAGAACCTGGCAACCCGGATTCTGGAGCTGGACCGGGGTGGCCTGATCGACTGGAACGGCGACTACGCCAGCTTCCTGGTGCACAAAGAAGCCACCTTGGCCGCAGAAGAAACCGCCAACGCGCTGTTCGACAAGCGTCTGGCTCAGGAAGAAGTGTGGATCCGTCAGGGCATCAAGGCCCGTCGTACCCGTAACGAAGGCCGTGTTCGTGCCTTGAAAGCCTTGCGTGTAGAGCGCAGCGAGCGTCGTGAGCGCACCGGCAAGGCCAACATTCAGCTCGATACCGCTGAAAAGTCCGGCAAACAAGTGATGGTGCTGGAAAACGTCAGCTTTGCTCACCCGGGCGGCCCGTTCCTGGTCAAAGACTTTTCGATGGTCCTGCAGCGCGGCGACCGCATTGGTCTGCTGGGCGCCAACGGTACCGGCAAGACCACGTTGCTCAAGCTGATGCTGGGCGGCCTGCAACCCACCGACGGCAAAGTGGAAGAGGGCACGCGCATCGACGTGGCGTACTTCGACCAATTGCGCCACCAGTTGGACCTGGAAAAGACCGTGATCGACAACGTGGCTGAAGGCCGCGACTTTATCGACATCGACGGTCAAAGCCGCCACGTCCTCAGCTATCTGGGTGACTTCCTGTTCAGCCCGCAGCGTGCCCGCACGCCGGTCAAGGCGCTGTCGGGTGGTGAGCGTGCGCGTCTGTTGCTGGCCAAGTTGTTCAGCAAACCGGCCAACTTGCTGGTACTCGACGAACCGACCAACGACCTGGACGTAGAAACCCTCGAGTTGCTCGAAGAAGTGTTGTTGACCTTCCAGGGCACTGTGCTGATGGTCAGCCACGACCGGGCATTCCTCGACAACGTGGTCACCAGCACGCTGGTCTTCGAAGGTGAAGGCAAGGTACGTGAATACGTGGGTGGTTATCAGGACTGGCTGCGTCAGGGCGGTTCGCCGCGTCTGCTGGGCGTCACCGAAAGCAAGTCGGGCAAGGCTGACTTGAATTCGGCGGTGGTCACCGCGGCACCGGCACCGGCCGCTGCACAGCCTGCACCTGCGGCGAAAAAGAAGCTCAGCTACAAGCTTCAGCGTGAGCTGGAAGCGTTGCCGGGCGACATCGATGCCAAAGAACAGGCTATTGCGGCTGTCGAGGCTGAAATGGCCGAAGCTGGCTTCTATCAGCGTCCTGCTGCTGAAACCGCAGCAGTGATTGCCAAGCTGGAGAAGCTGCAAGCCGAGCTTGATCAATTGGTTGAGCGTTGGGCCGAGTTGGATGCCTGAGTGACGGTGCGTTGAAACAAAAAGCCCGGCCCTTTAATCAGGGGCCGGGCTTTTTGTTGGGCGCAAGGCGGGCCTTACTCGGGTTTTTTCAGGCTCACGGCCAGTACATCGCACGGTGCGCCGTGCAGTACGTCGTTGGCGGTAGAGCCCAGTAACAGCGCCAGACCGTGGCGGCCATGGCTGCCGACGACGATCAGTTCGCAGCCGTGCTCTTTGGCAAAGCCGTGGATTTCCTGGCGTGGCTGGCCGTATTTGAGGTGGCAGTTGTCTTTGGACAGTTGTGGATAGATGTCGATCAGGCGCTCAAGACGCGCCTTGGCCTGGTCGAACTGCTGTTGCTGAAGCTGTGACAGGTCCATGGGGACGTCACCACCAAAGGCCATCGCCATGGGCTCGACGATATGGATGAGCGACAGTTTTGCATTGTTCGCTTCAGCGCTGGCGCTGGCGCGATAGATTACGGGGTCGCATTCTTCGGTCAGGTCGACGGCAACTAAAATATGTTTGTAGGGCATCGGCGAGGTCATGTGAAGCGTTCCTGTAAGGGAGATTAATGATGAGTATGGCCCGTTTATTGAGGCGTGTTATGGATCGGGATCAACTCGTTTATAAAGTGATGAGAGTAGAAATATGACGGTATGGATCGTGGTGTCAATCCTGGTGCTGGTTCTGAGCCCTTTGGCCTGGCTGCGACCTTCGCGGCGCCAGAGTGGTCGCATGGCATTACGCATGGAAGCCCGGCGCATGGGGTTGGCAATGCAACTGGCGAGCCAGGAGTGGCCGCACTGGCTTGAACCTGAGCCGCCGGGCTCGTGTGCGCAGTTTCATCGTCCGCGTCGGGGTACTAAGCCTGAAGTCTGGTGCTATTGGCAATCAGCGCCGGGAATATGGGTCAATCAGTGGCGTGAAGTCTGCACGGATGAACGCTTGCTGACCCAGTTCAATAAATTGCCGGCCAACGTGTACAAAGTTGAAGCCGGGCCACAAATGATTGCCTTGTACTGGGGCGAAAAAGGCGAGCCAGACGTCCTGCAAGCCATTGATCAAGTGCTTAAAGCCCTGGCGTAAGCCGCTTTCTACCTTGCCTCGGACCGTAGGAGCTGCCGCAGGCTGCGATCTTTAAAATCTAAAGATCGCAGCCTGCGGCAGTTCCTACCGTTGATTCTTCCTGCCGGTAAAAACCCCACGCCGCACTCAGCAAATCCCTGTCTATCCTTGTCTGCTCTTGCGCGGGTTTTAAATCTGACCGGTGAGTCGTTTTGTCATCCTTGTTTTGGACAATTGACAATCGTTGGCTTTTCCGTGAATGTGTCGACACCCAAATCAAACGGGCGTATGAATCGGGTGTTTGTCTTGTCAGACGATGCTCGCAGAATCCCGACTATCGCGTTGGCGGGTGTGCCTGGCGGATTGGCATCAGCATTGACACAACGGTCAATGACAGCCAGACGCTAGCGTCCGACGTGTACTGTTCAGCTTCCATATCGTGGAGATCAGTTGATGATTTACGAAGGTAAAGCCATCACGGTTACGGCTCTTGAAAGTGGCATCGTCGAACTCAAGTTCGATCTCAAGGGTGAGTCCGTCAACAAGTTCAACCGTCTAACCCTGAATGAATTGCGTCAGGCAGTGGATGCGATCAAGGCAGATGCTTCGGTCAAGGGTGTCATCGTTTCCAGTGGCAAAGACGTCTTCATCGTCGGCGCTGACATCACCGAATTCGTCGAAAACTTCAAGTTGCCGGATGCCGAGCTGATCGCGGGCAACCTCGAAGCCAACAAAATCTTCAGTGATTTCGAAGACCTCAATGTCCCGACTGTTGCCGTGATCAATGGCATAGCGTTGGGTGGCGGTCTGGAAATGTGCCTGGCTGCGGACTTCCGCGTCATGGCCGACAGCGCCAAGATCGGCCTGCCAGAAGTCAAGCTGGGCATCTACCCGGGCTTCGGCGGCACCGTCCGTCTGCCACGTCTGATCGGCGTTGATAACGCAGTTGAGTGGATCGCCTCGGGTAAAGAAAACCGTGCCGAAGACGCGCTGAAAGTCAGCGCGGTTGATGTCGTGGTGCCGGTTGCCAAGCTGACAGACGCTGCACTGGACGTGATCAAGCGCGCCATCAGCGGCGAACTGGATTACAAGGCCAAGCGCCAGCCAAAGCTTGAAAAACTCAAGCTGAACGCGATTGAACAAATGATGGCTTTCGAAACCGCCAAAGGTTTCGTTGCAGGCCAGGCTGGCCCGAACTACCCGGCGCCGGTTGAAGCGATCAAGACCATCCAGAAAGCCGCGAACTTCGGTCGCGACAAAGCGCTGGAAGTGGAAGCGGCAGGCTTTGCCAAACTGGCCAAAACCTCGGCTTCGAATGCCTTGATCGGCTTGTTCCTGAACGATCAGGAACTGAAGAAAAAAGCCAAGATCTACGACAAGATCGCCAAAGACGTGAAGCAGGCCGCCGTTCTTGGTGCCGGCATCATGGGTGGCGGTATTGCCTATCAGTCGGCTTCCAAAGGTACGCCGATCCTGATGAAGGACATCAACGAGCACGGCATCGAGCAAGGTCTGGCAGAAGCCGCCAAGCTGCTGGTGGGCCGCGTTGATAAAGGTCGCATGACCCCGGCCAAAATGGCTGAAATCCTTAACGGTATTCGTCCTACCTTGTCTTACGGCGATTTCGGCAACGTCGACCTGGTGGTCGAAGCCGTTGTTGAAAACCCGAAGGTCAAGCAAGCGGTACTCGCTGAAGTGGAAAACCACGTGCGTGAAGACGCCATTCTGGCTTCCAACACCTCGACCATTTCCATCAGCCTGCTGGCCAAAGCGCTCAAGCGTCCTGAAAACTTTGTCGGCATGCACTTCTTTAACCCGGTGCACATGATGCCGCTGGTTGAAGTGATCCGTGGCGAGAAGTCCAGTGATCTGGCGGTTGCCACCACGGTTGCCTACGCCAAGAAAATGGGCAAAAACCCGATCGTGGTCAACGACTGCCCGGGCTTTTTGGTCAACCGCGTCCTGTTCCCGTACTTCGGCGGTTTCGCCAAGCTGGTCAGCGCCGGTGTCGACTTTGTGCGTATCGACAAAGTGATGGAAAAATTCGGCTGGCCGATGGGCCCGGCCTACCTTATGGACGTGGTCGGTATCGACACCGGTCACCACGGCCGTGACGTAATGGCTGAAGGCTTCCCGGATCGCATGAAAGACGACCGTCGTTCTGCAGTCGATGCGCTGTACGAAGCCAACCGCCTGGGTCAGAAAAACGGCAAAGGTTTCTACGCCTACGAGGCGGACAAGAAAGGCAAGCAGAAGAAAGTCGTGGATTCGAGCGTGCTTGAAGTGCTCAAGCCGATTGTCTACGAGCAGCGCGACGTCACCGACGAAGACATCATCAACTGGATGATGATCCCGCTGTGCCTGGAAACCGTGCGTTGCCTGGAAGACGGCATTGTTGAAACGGCAGCCGAGGCCGACATGGGCCTGGTCTATGGCATTGGCTTCCCGCTGTTCCGTGGCGGCGCGCTGCGCTACATCGACTCGATCGGTGTGGCAGAGTTCGTAGCCTTGGCTGATCAGTACGCTGAACTGGGCGCGCTGTACCACCCGACTGCGAAGCTGCGTGAAATGGCCAAAAACGGTCAGAGCTTCTTCGGTTAAGCGCCCCATTAGAGTGAGAGTGAAATTATGAGCTTGAATCCTAGAGACGTGGTGATTGTCGACTTCGGTCGCACCCCGATGGGCCGCTCCAAGGGTGGCATGCACCGCAACACCCGCGCCGAAGACATGTCGGCGCACCTGATCAGCAAAGTGCTGGAGCGCAACAGCAAGGTTGACCCGGCTGAAGTCGAAGACGTGATCTGGGGCTGTGTTAACCAGACCCTGGAGCAAGGCTGGAACATCGCGCGCATGGCGTCGCTGATGACCCAGATCCCGCACACGTCGGCGGCACAAACCGTGAGCCGTCTGTGCGGCTCGTCCATGAGCGCACTGCACACCGCCGCGCAAGCCATCATGACCGGAAACGGTGATGTGTTTGTCGTGGGCGGCGTCGAGCACATGGGCCACGTGAGTATGATGCACGGCGTTGACCCTAACCCGCACATGTCGCTGTACGCAGCAAAAGCGTCGGGCATGATGGGCCTGACCGCTGAAATGCTTGGCAAGATGCACGGCATCACCCGTGAGCAGCAGGATGCCTTTGGCGTGCGTTCGCATCAGTTGGCCCACAAGGCAACGATTGAAGGCAAGTTCAAGGACGAAATCATCCCGATGCAGGGGTATGACGAAAACGGCTTCCTGAAAGTTTTCGACTACGATGAAACTATCCGTCCGGAAACCACCCTGGAAAGCCTGGCCGCCTTGAAGCCAGCCTTCAACCCTAAAGGCGGGACCGTGACTGCGGGCACTTCGTCGCAGATCACCGACGGTGCTTCGTGCATGATCGTCATGTCCGCCCAGCGCGCCAAAGATCTGGGTCTGGAGCCGCTGGCCGTGATCCGCTCGATGGCACTGGCAGGTGTGGACCCGGCAATCATGGGCTATGGTCCAGTACCGGCAACACAAAAAGCATTGAAGCGCGCAGGCTTGAATATGGCCGATATCGACTTCATTGAGCTTAACGAAGCTTTCGCTGCACAGGCCCTGCCAGTGCTGAAAGATTTGAAAGTGCTCGACAAGATGAATGAGAAGGTTAACCTGCACGGCGGTGCAATTGCTCTGGGCCATCCATTTGGATGCTCGGGTGCTCGCATCTCCGGCACTTTGCTCAATGTGATGAAGCAAAATGGCGGCACTTTCGGGTTGTCCACCATGTGCATTGGTCTTGGCCAGGGCATTGCCACTGTCTTCGAACGCGTTTAAAGCGTTGCGTTGATGGAAGCCGGGGCCATGTGCCCCGGTTTTTGTTTTTAGGCTTTTTTTTATTTTTTCTTGCAGGGGGCCGCAACATGCCGCTACAACCTGGGCTCTATCAGCATTACAAAGGGCCGCAATATCGGGTATTCAATGTGGCTCGCCACTCTGAAACCGAAGAGGAAGTGGTGTTTTACCAAGCCCTGTATGGCGATTTCGGCTTTTGGGTTCGCCCGCTGAGCATGTTCCTTGAGACGGTCATCGTTGACGGTGAGCAAGTCCCGCGTTTTGCCTTGATTGAGGCTGAACCGAGCATTTTTTCCCGGCCATGAGGCTTGGTCGCGCAGAACCCTGTGCTTGACCTCACCTTGTAGCCACTATATATAGCGGTGCCGCGTCAGGCGCTCACCGCCTTTCACTTCTAGAATTCAGGAATTTTCTGATCCATGGGCAAATCGCTGGTCATTGTGGAATCCCCGGCTAAGGCCAAGACCATCAACAAGTACTTGGGCAACGAGTACGTGGTGAAGTCGAGTATCGGCCATATCCGAGACCTGCCCACCAGCGGTTCGGCTAGCGCCAGTAAAGAACCTGCTGCCAAGCGTGGCAAGGCAGCGGCGGGCGAAGCGCCGGCCCTGTCGCCTAAAGAGAAAGCTCAAAAGCAGCTGATCTCGCGCATGGGGGTCGATCCCGAGCATGGCTGGAAAGCCAAGTACGAGATCCTGCCCGGCAAGGAAAAGGTCATTGAAGAGCTGCGCCGGCTCGCCAAAGATGCTGACACCATCTATCTCGCAACCGACTTGGATCGCGAGGGGGAAGCCATTGCCTGGCACCTGCGCGAAGCCATCGGGGGTGACGACAGCCGCTATAAGCGCGTGGTGTTCAACGAGATCACCAAGAAGGCGATTCAAGAAGCCTTCTCCAAGCCGGGCGAGCTGGATATCAACCGTGTGAATGCACAGCAGGCGCGTCGCTTCCTCGACCGCGTGGTGGGCTACATGGTCTCGCCACTGCTGTGGGCCAAAATTGCCCGTGGCCTGTCGGCTGGCCGTGTGCAGTCGGTAGCGGTCAAGCTGGTGGTTGAGCGTGAGCGCGAGATTCGTGCGTTCAACCCCGAAGAATACTGGGAAGTTCACGCAGACCTGGGCACTGCCAAGGGTGCGAAAGTGCGCTTTGATGTGGCCCGCGAAAACGGCGAAGCCTTCAAGCCGCTGAACGAAGCCCAGGCCATGGCTGCGCTGGAGAAGCTCAAGGCTTCCAGCTACACCATTGCCAAGCGCGAAGACAAACCGACCAGCAGCAAGCCGTCGGCACCGTTTATTACCTCCACCCTGCAACAGGCCGCGAGTAACCGCTTGGGCTTCGGGGTGAAGAAAACCATGATGATGGCTCAGCGCTTGTATGAAGCGGGCTACATCACGTACATGCGTACCGACTCCACCAACCTCTCGGCCGATGCGGTCGCGATGGCGCGCACTTACATTGAAAGCGAGTTCGGCGAGTCGTACCTGCCGCCGACGCCTAACGTGTACAGCAGCAAGGAAGGCGCACAAGAGGCTCACGAAGCGATTCGTCCTTCAGACGTGAATATGCACCCGAGCAAGCTGTCGGGCATGGAGCGCGATGCTGAGCGCCTCTACGAGCTCATCTGGCGCCAGTTCGTGGCGTGCCAGATGCTGCCGGCCAAATATCTGTCGACCACCGTCAGCGTGGCCGCAGGCGACTTCGAGCTGCGTGCCAAGGGTCGTATCCTCAAGTTCGACGGTTACACCCGCGTAATGCCGCAAATCACCAAGCCTGGCGATGACGATGTACTGCCGGACATGGCTCAGGGTGACGTGCTCAAGCTGATCCAACTGGACCCGAGTCAGCATTTCACCAAGCCGCCTGCGCGTTATTCGGAAGCGAGCCTGGTGAAAGAGATGGAAAAACGCGGTATTGGTCGTCCGTCGACCTACGCAGCGATTATCGGAACCATCCAGGACCGCGGTTACGTGGCGTTGCACAACCGTCGTTTCTACTCCGAGAAAATGGGCGACATCGTTACCGAGCGTCTGTCTGAGAGCTTCTCTGACCTCATGGACTACGGCTTCACCGCCGGCATGGAAGAGAACCTCGATGACGTCGCACAAGGCGAGCGCGACTGGAAAAACGTGCTGGACGAGTTCTACGGCGACTTCAAGAAAAAGCTTGAAGTAGCAGCAGCACCGGACGGCGGCATGCGTGCCAACGAACCGGTCATGACCGATATTCCGTGCAAGGAATGCGGTCGTCCGATGCAAATCCGTACGGCCTCCACCGGCGTGTTCCTGGGTTGCTCGGGTTACAGCCTGCCGCCTAAAGAGCGTTGCAAGGCCACCGTCAACCTGGTGCCGGGCGATGAAATCGCTGCGGATGATGAGGGTGAGTCCGAGTCTCTGGTGCTGTTGGGCAAACACCGCTGCCCGATCTGCAGCACGGCAATGGATGCTTACCTGCTGGATGAAAAACACAAGCTGCACATCTGCGGTAACAACCCGGATTGCGTGGGTTACGAGATCGAAGAAGGCAACTACCGCATCAAGGGCTACGAAGGGCCGAGCCTGGAGTGCGACAAGTGCGGCAGTGAGATGCAGCTCAAGACCGGGCGTTTCGGCAAGTTCTTTGGTTGCACCAATTCGGAGTGCAAGAACACTCGCAAACTGCTGAAAAGCGGTGAAGCGGCGCCACCGAAAATGGACCCGGTGAAAATGCCGGAGCTCAAGTGCGAGAAGGTCGACGACACCTACATCCTGCGTGATGGTGCTTCGGGGTTGTTCCTGGCGGCGAGCCAGTTTCCGAAAAACCGTGAGACCCGCGCACCGTTGGTGATCGAAATCATCCCGCACAAGGATGAGATTGATCCTAAGTACCACTTCTTGTGTGAAGCGCCGAAGAAAGACCCGGAAGGTCGCCCGGCCGTGATTCGTTACAGCCGCAAGACCAAAGAGCAATACGTACAGACCGAAGTGGACGGCAAGCCGACCGGCTGGCGTGCGTTCTACGACGGTGGTAGCTGGAAAGTAGAAGACAAGCGCAAAGAAAAAGACGCTTGAAACTGAACTGACCTCACTACATAAACCGCGCAAGGGCTGCATGCCTTGCGCGGTTTTTTTGATTTTGGGTGGGGCAGCTTCGCTACCCATCGCAGCCTTCGTGCCTCGGCAGCGACTACTGGCGGTGCAGCCTGTAGGAGCGAGCTTGCCTCGCGATCTTTTGATCTTGGGCAAAAATCCTCTCGTCATGGCCTTGCGCCCTTATCCCCTATACCTGAGACTGCTGTCAGCCCTTACCCCATTCGCTGTGGAGCGCCTCAACATGGCTCACGAACTCTATACCCGTACCAATCAGAAAATATATTTCGCCGGTTTGGCCCTTGAGGCCATGAACAAGGCCGGGGAGGGGCGGGCCATGAATGCTCAGGCGCTGGTTCAGGCTGAACGCGAATCGGCCATTTTTCATTTGTATGGGGCTTTACTCGGCTTATGCCATGAAATCGCCGGCTTTTATCGCTTGCCTCAAGCAAACGCTCCGCGGGTCGAGTTGCTGCTGACTCAAGAAGTTTTGGACGCCATAGCCATTCCAGAGTTGGCAGAAATGGTCGAACTGGCCAGAGCGCCGCATACCTGGCTGGCGCAATTGGTTGCCACTCACGCAGCGTTGTACCAGCCGTTGCAGGCGCCGAAGAAGGTTAAGGCAGACGTTTTTCAGCCCCTGATTGAGGCGGTCAATCTGGAGGATGAAGCGCCCGAAGAATTAAGCCGGGAGACGCTGGAGGAGTGGCGCCAAAACCTCAAAAGTTTGGCCATCAGGTTTCGTGACGGACTAAATGAGTGTTGAAGGTCGCGGATAAAACTGTACAGTCATTCATCAGTCGGTAATGAAACAGGCTCATATCCTGGAAAAATTACAATGGATGACTGATATAATCCCGCGCTTTCGTGGAGAACAAACCTTTATGCCAACGTCCTTTCTAGAAATTGTCGAATTACCAGACGGCCGTATCGAGTTGCGCCGGGCTGAAGACGAGGGGTCTTTGGTGACGCTTAACTTTTCTGAAGATGCCAAGGCCTTTCTACAAGGTCAGCACGTAGAGGTGGCCAAAGCCATGCTCAGCGTCGGTGTTCAGATGGCAGGCCGATTGGCCGAAGGCGAGCTTGAAAAAGATGAAGGCCCGCGCATCCTGCACTAAGTGTTCAGGCTGGCAGGCATTACTGGCAGGCTTGTGCAGGGCGCGCAAGCACTGTGGCAGTTAGTGACAACCGCTTAACCCAAACGAATATTCAGGCTTTGCCCGTGGCCGGTACGTGCTGCGCTGACCAATTGTTGGCGAGCGCCGGCAGTCAGCGGGTTGATCCAGCTGACCACAGTATGGCTACGGCCCAGGCGCAGTGCTTCGCAAGTCAGTTGCAAAGCACTTTTGTTGCCGTTGGGTTGCAGGAGCAGAATGCGCTCGCGGTTCAGCCCTGCCTCGCGCAACCAGCTTTGAGTCAGGCTGGCAGGCGGGGCAATCAGGGTCAGCCAACGGTCGTCTTGTTGCTCGCTGAGTTCGCGAAGCATGGGCGCCAGCAGGTTCAGGCAGTTTCCGGCAGCACCGCGCAGCGACAATTCACTGAAAACTTCAGGTTCGGCGCTCCAGGGTGCATCGAGCACTTCTTTGATCGCAGGGGCCATGGGTTGTGCCATGAACACTTCGAACAAGGGGAGTTGTGCTGGCAGCGGTGTGTGTGGGAACTGCATGACGTCTCCTATTAGCGGCGTATGACGCCGACGCTCAGGCCTTCGATAACCAGTTCCTGCTCTTTGAGATTGACCTCAATGGGCTGGAAATCCGGGTTTTCAGCGATTAGCCAGACCTTGTTGCCTTCGCGCTTGAAGCGCTTGACGGTCACTTCGTCGTCGATACGGGCTACCACAATCTGGCCGTTGCGGGCTTCGCGGCAGGTATGCACAGCCAGAAGGTCTCCATCAAAGATGCCGACGTCCTTCATGCTCATGCCCTGGACCCGCAGCAGGTAGTCGGCACGCGGATGGAAGAACGTCGGGTTGATGTTGCAGGACTCTTCGACGTGCTCTTGCGCCAGGATCGGCGCGCCGGCAGCGACCCGGCCGATGATGGGCAATGTGGATTCGTCGGCCTTGGCTTCAAAGCCAGGGATACGAATACCGCGCGAGGCGCCCGGGGTCATTTCGATGGCACCCTTGCGAGCAAGGGCCTTGAGGTGTTCTTCAGCGGCGTTCGGAGACTTGAAGCCCAGTTCCTGTGCGATCTCGGCACGGGTGGGCGGGTATCCGTTGTCATCCAGGCATCGCTTGATGAAGGCCAGGATCTCAGCTTGGCGTGGCGTCAGTTTTAACATGGTGATCGCTCTGTCTTTTTATACAGTGACTGGGATTATATACAGTGAAGGCTTATTGGCAATCCTCCATTTTCTGCCGTCCGCTGGACGGTCATCAATGCTTTGCAGGCTTAGCCTTTTAGAAGGCAAAGCCTTGCTGGCGGCGGCTGTGGTTAAATGCGAGACCGCCCGGTCGCAAACCGAACACGCCGCCTTGACTTTTTACAGGTCGAAACGTATGTTTCAAACAGATGTTTTAATGTTTTGTCAGGCGGAGTAGCCATGGCCCAGTCGGAAACCGTTGAACGTATCCTTGATGCTGCTGAGCAGCTGTTCGCGGAAAAAGGTTTTGCTGAAACTTCATTGCGGCTGATTACCAGCAAAGCCTCGGTCAACCTGGCGGCGGTCAATTACCATTTTGGTTCCAAGAAAGCCTTGATCCAGGCTGTTTTCTCGCGTTTTCTGGGGCCGTTCTGCGCCAATC
Source organism: Pseudomonas sp. PS01297 (assembly GCF_029959305.1). Taxonomy (NCBI): domain Bacteria; kingdom Pseudomonadati; phylum Pseudomonadota; class Gammaproteobacteria; order Pseudomonadales; family Pseudomonadaceae; genus Pseudomonas; species Pseudomonas sp. PS01297. The sequence continues at coordinate 22,345 of NZ_JASCPQ010000010.1, read as the reverse complement.
TGGACCGCGAACTGGAGCGCCGTCAGGCCAAGCCAGAGCAGCGCCCCAGCCTTGAAGAATTGCTGGAGATGCTGGTCGAACAGGCGCTGGTAATCCAGCCGCGCAGTGGTAATGACCTGTCAATATTCATGCGCCTGCTGGGCTTGGCCTTCAGCCAGAGCCAAGGGCACTTGCGGCGTTATCTCGAAGACATGTATGGCAAGGTGTTTCGCCGCTATATGTTGCTGGTTAATGAAGCGGCCCCGCAGATCCCGCCGATTGAGCTGTTCTGGCGCGTGCACTTTATGCTGGGTGCGGCAGCGTTCAGCATGTCCGGGATCAAGGCCTTGCGGGCCATCGCTGAAACCGATTTTGGGGTGAACACCTCGATCGAGCAGGTGATGCGCCTGATGGTGCCTTTCCTTGCGGCCGGCATGCGTGCCGACAGCGGTGTCACTGACCCGGCCATGGCCAGCGCACAGCTTCGCCCCCGGACCAAAACCCCGCCGGTTGCCGCCAAGGTTTGACCGCGTGCGGGTGGGCGCGGCAGCTTTGTTCCGCTAAGCTAGCCGCCATGCCCAACCTAGACTTACTCCCGTCTCGCTCTTCGCCGCTGCCGCTCTGGCACGCGGCGCGCCGTGCTGTGCCTGGTGCGAAGAGCCGGTTGATAAGCGCTTTATTTCTTTAAGGATTTCCCATGAGTTCTGCCTTGCAAGGTTCCTTGATGGTGGACGTCGCCGGTACCTGGTTGACGGCTGAAGACCGGCAATTGCTGCGCCAGCCTGAAGTGGGCGGCCTGATCATCTTTGCCCGCAACATTGAGCACCCGCGTCAGGTGCGCGAGTTGAGTGCATCGATTCGCGCCATTCGCCCGGATTTGCTGCTGGCCGTCGACCAGGAAGGCGGCCGCGTACAGCGTCTGCGCCAAGGTTTTGTCCGCCTGCCGGCGATGCGCGCAATCGCCGATACCCCCAACGCCGAGTACCTGGCCGAGCAGTGTGGCTGGATTATGGCCACTGAAGTGTTGGCGGTCGGGCTGGACCTGAGTTTTGCTCCAGTGCTGGACCTCGATTACCAGCGCAGTGCGGTGGTGGGGACTCGCTCGTTTGAAGGTGACCCTGAGCGCGCCGCCCAATTGGCAGGCGCCTTTATTCGCGGGATGAATGCGGCGGGCATGGCAGCGACCGGTAAGCATTTTCCGGGGCATGGGTGGGCAGAGGCTGATTCGCATGTCGCCATCCCGACTGATGAACGTAGCCTGGAGCAGATTCGCAGCCATGATCTGGTGCCATTTGCCCGTCTGAGCAAGCACTTGGCAGGCGTGATGCCTGCGCACGTGATCTACCCGCAAGTCGACAGCCAGCCTGCCGGGTTCTCCCGTCGCTGGTTGCAGGACATTTTGCGTGGTGAACTGCAATTTGACGGGGTGATTTTCAGTGACGACCTGTCGATGGCGGGTGCCCATGTGGTCGGCGATGCGGCGAGCCGCATTGAGGCAGCCTTGTCTGCCGGGTGCGACATGGGCCTGGTGTGTAACGACCGTGCGGCTGCAGAGTTGGCCCTCAGTGCTGCTCAGCGCCTGAAAGTCACGCCTTCTGCGCGTATTGCGCGGATGCGTGCGCAAGCCTGGGCCAGCACCGACTACCGCCAGGACCCGCGCTGGCTGGTGGCCACGGGCGCCCTTAAAGATGCTCAATTGATTGATTAATGCACGTTTTCAAGAGGCAGATTCAATGACGGTTTACGCAATTATTGGTGGCACGGGGCTGACCCAACTCGACGGCTTGACCATCAGCCGTTCGCTGGCGTTGGATACGCCTTACGGCCCGACTTCAGCCGATATCCAGATCGGTGAATATGGCGGCCGTGAAGTGCTGTTTCTGGCCCGCCACGGCCATCCGCATCGGGTGCCGCCGCATCAAGTCAACTACCGCGCCAACCTGTGGGCATTGAAACAGGCAGGTGCCGAGGCGATTTTGGCAGTGAATGCCGTGGGCGGGATTCACATGGCGATGGGCACCGGGCATTTCTGCGTGCCGCACCAGTTGATCGACTACACCAGTGGCCGCGAGCATACCTATTTCGCCGGTGATCTGGAGCACGTAACCCACATCGACTTCAGCTTTCCCTACACCGAAGCCCTGCGTGAAAAACTGATCAGCGCACTGGCGGCCGAAGGCTGTTCCTACAGCACTCACGGTGTGTACGCTGCAACCCAAGGCCCGCGCCTTGAAACTGTGGCTGAAATCGCCCGTCTTGAGCGTGATGGCTGCGACATTGTGGGCATGACCGGCATGCCTGAAGCGGCGTTAGCGCGCGAGCTGGACCTGGACTACGCGTGTCTGGCGCTGGTGGTAAACCCGGCAGCGGGCAAGACCACGGCGGTGATTACCATGGCTGAAATCGAGCAGGCGCTGCACGACGGCATGGGCAAAGTTAAAGCGACCCTGGCGCGGGTGTTGACGGGTTAACACACGTCTTGCCTCGCGACCTTTTTAAAAGATCGCGAGGCAAGCTCGCTCCTACAGACAGGTTTTTTTAGCGTTTTTCGTTTTTAGGCGGCAATGGCGCGAACAAGGCGTCGATGTCGTCGTCTTGCAGTTTCCAGTCTCCGGCAATTCGCCCATCGAGTACGCCTGCCGCCAAATCTGATTTTTCCTGCTGCAGGTGCTGGATTTTCTCTTCCACGGTGCCGCGCGCAATCATCTTGTACACAAACACCGGTTTTTCCTGGCCAATGCGATAGGCGCGGTCGGTGGCCTGGTTTTCGGCGGCCGGGTTCCACCACGGGTCGTAGTGGATCACGGTGTCGGCTTCGGTCAGGTTTAATCCCACACCACCCGCCTTGAGGCTGATCAGGAAGATCTGCAGCTTGCCGCTCTGGAAGTCCTTGACCGGCGTACGTCGGTCGCGGGTTTGCCCGGTGAGCAGGGCGTAGCGGATGTTGCGCTTCTTCAGTTCGGCTTCGATCAGTTCCAGCATCGAGGTGAACTGCGAAAACAACAGGATGCGCCGCCCCTCGGCAAACAGTTCTTCAAGCATGGTCATCAAGCTGTCCAGCTTGCCCGAGGTGCTGCCTTTTTTCGGCGGGGTGTTGCTGACCAGGCGCAGGTCGCAGCACACCTGGCGCAGCTTGAGCAGCGCTTCGAGAATGATGATCTGGCTACGGCCTACGCCTTTGCGGGTGATTTCGTCGCGGACCTTTTTATCCATCGCCAGGCGCATGGTTTCGTACACGTCGCGCTGAGCTTCGTTGAGGTCGACCCAATGGATGATCTCGGTTTTTGGCGGCAGCTCGGTGGCGACTTGCTCTTTGGTGCGACGCAACAAAAACGGTTTTATCCGGGCATTCAGGTGCTGCAACCGCTCATCGCTGCCCTGGCGCTCAATCGGTACCCGGTAGTTGTGGTTGAAGGTTTTAATGTCGCCCAACCATCCGGGAAGCAGGAAGTGAAACAGTGACCAGAGTTCGCCCAGGTGGTTTTCCAGTGGCGTGCCACTCAGGCACAGGCGCTGGCGGGCCACCAGCTCGCAGGCGGCCAGTGACGCCTTGCTGCCAGGGTTCTTGATGTACTGCGCTTCGTCGAGGATCAACACGTGCAGCGCCAGTTTGGCCAACTGCACACTGTCTTTGGGCAACAGCGCGTAGGTGGTTAGGATCAGGTCGTAGTCGTTAAGGTGGTCGAAGTGTTTTTTGCGCGTTGCGCCCACCAATGCCAGCACCTTGAGTTGCGGGGTGAAGTGCGCGGCTTCGTCCAGCCAGTTGGGGATCAGGCTGGTGGGCATTACGACCATGGCCGGGCGGTCGAGGCGTCCGGCATTTTTCTCGCAGAGAATATGCGCCAGTGTTTGCAGGGTTTTGCCCAGGCCCATGTCGTCCGCAAGAATGCCGCCGACTTCAAGCTGGCGCAGTGACTGCATCCAGCTCAACCCTTCCAGTTGATACGGGCGCAGGTTGGCATTGAGCCCTTCGGGGGCGTCGACGCTGAAGTCTTTGATGTCGCGCAGGCGTTGGGCAAAACCGCGGATGTGCTCGCCGCCTTCCCAGCGCAACGGCATGGCGTCCAGCGCATTGAGACGCGGGGCGTCAGCACTTTTGATGCGCAATGCGGTGGCGCCCGGCTCACCCAGATAGAACTCGTCCAGGGTCGCCAGTACCGGTTTCAGGCGGCCGTAGGGCAGCGCCACTTGCAGCGGGCCGTGGCCGCTGTTGGGCGTGGCCGGGATATTCACCAGAATCAGTTCGTCGTCGCGGCGTCGGGCGAGTTTTTCGGGGCTGAGGATGTCGGTGTGCGAGCGCATCAGGTTCAGCAGAATCGGCAGCAAGCTCAGGCGCTGGCCGTTGACAATAATCCCCAGCTCCAGGTCGAACCAGTCGTGCTCCGGGGCTTCGTCGACGTTGGCGTACCAGTCTTCGATCGGCGACAGGTCAAAGCCGAAATCTTCGTCAATCTGTAGCTCCCAGCCTTGCTCGCGCAGGCCGGGCATCTGGTTCAGAGTGAAGTTGAGCCAGGCGCTGTCGTTGACCATTTCAAACAGCTCGCCGGCGCTCTCCGGCAGGGCTTTGCTCTGGCGGGTAGCGATTTTGAAGCCCAGCTCGCGCAACTGCTCGCGAAAGGCGTTTTCTGCCTCGGGCTGACGTTTGATGCGCAGGGTTTGGTGCTCCTGGCGTATCAGGATGTCTGCGGCTTTGTGCCCGCTGGCGTAGTGATCCAGGTAATTGAATGACAGCGCGGCGCGGTGCTGGGTGTAGCGCTGCATTTTCCCGTTGCGCGGTTCGAAGGCGCTGAATTCGGCGCTGGCCAGCCACAGCCGTGGCGTTGGCTGCACGTCTTCACTCAGCACTTCTGGGAGGTTGTTGGGGCGGCGCGAGTCGAGTACGGCCTGGAGTTTTTCCAGAAGCTCGGCGTCCTGGGCAGCAGCGGGGTAGTTCAAGGTGTCTTCAATCTTCAGTAAAACGGCAGCGGTGTGCTTGCAGTTAGTGCGTACAGGGCAAGTACAGTTCGCGCTCACCAGCAGCAGGGTGCCTTTGGCGGACTCGCGCAACTGTATGGTCTGGCGATAGGTGTTGTCCCCGGAACCCTGACAACTGGCCGTGATCATGCTGTCGCCGATCTGCGCGATTCTGACACGGTTTTCCCGGGCGTAGCGGCGGCCACGCTCCAGGCTTTGTTCTTTGAAACGACTGACCCAAGTCGGTGCGAGCGGCTTGGTCAGTCGCGGGTTCAGGTTCGGGGGCATGGGTGTTTCATTGCGCAGGTCCCATTACGACGACTTCGGCGTGAGGCGCTCCAGGAGGGCCTCGATGACATTGAAGCGCTCGTCCGGACGTTCCATCGGCACCATAAATTTAAACAGCGTGGCGCCTTCGAATTTATAGCGGTTGGGCTGGCTTTGGATCAGTTTGATCAAGGTCAGCGGATCAACCGGTGTGTCGGAGGCAAACTCGACACGCCCGCCTTGTGGCCCGGCGTCGATCTTCTTGATACCCAGATGTTCGGCCTGCAATTTGAGCAGGGTAATACGCACCAGATTCTTGGTCGGCTCCGGGAGCAGGCCAAAGCGGTCGATCATCTCGACCTGCAAGTCTTTGAGACCGTCTTCGTCGGTGGCCGAGGCAATGCGCTTGTAGAGGATCAGGCGCGCATGCACATCCGGCAGGTAGGCTTCTGGAATCAGTGCGGGGACGCGCAGGTTGATTTCAGGTCCGCCGCCCAATGGCTGCTCAAGGTTGGGCTGCTCGCCCTTACGAATCGACTTGACCGCGCGCTCGAGCATTTCCATGTACAGGGTAAAACCGACCGCCTGGATCTGGCCGCTTTGGCCGTCGCCGAGCAGCTCGCCCGCACCACGGATTTCCAGGTCGTTGGTGGCCAGAACAAAACCGGCACCCAGGTCCTGGGTGTTGGCGATGGCTTCGAGGCGCTTTTGCGCATCGCCGGTGATTTGCTGGCGCGGTGGCGTCAACAGGTAGGCGTAGGCCTGGTGGTGACTGCGCCCTACACGGCCGCGTAATTGGTGCAACTGCGCCAGGCCGAATTTGTCCGCACGCTCGATGATGATGGTGTTGGCGCTCGGCACGTCGATACCGGTTTCGATGATGGTCGACGCGATCAGTACGTTAAAGCGCTTGTGGTAGAAGTCGCTCATCACCTGTTCAAGTTCGCGTTCGCGCATCTGACCGTGGCCGATACCGATCCGCGCTTCTGGCACCAGGGCTGCCAGTTCGGCGGCACATTTTTCGATGCTTTTAACGTCGTTGTGCAGGTAGTACACCTGGCCACCACGGAGCAATTCACGCAGCAGGGCCTCTTTGACCGTGCTGTTGTTTTGCTCCATGACGAAGGTGCGCACCGACAACCGGCGCGCCGGGGGCGTGGCGATGATCGACAGGTCACGCATGCCCGACACTGCCATGTTCAGCGTGCGCGGGATCGGCGTGGCGGTGAGGGTCAGAATGTCGATTTCACTGCGCAGCGCCTTGAGTTGTTCTTTTTGACGCACCCCGAAGCGGTGTTCTTCGTCGATGATCACCAGCCCCAGGTTTTTGATTTTGACGTCGTCCTGCAGCAGCTTGTGCGTGCCGATCACGATGTCGATCTTGCCTTCGGCCAGATCGGCCACGGCCTGGTTGATCTCTTTGGCGGACTTGAAGCGGCTCATCACTTCAACGCGCACCGGCCAGTCTGCAAAGCGGTCGCGGAAGCTGTTGTAGTGCTGTTGGGCGAGCAGGGTGGTTGGCACCAGAATCGCCACCTGACGGCCGCCGTGCACGGCAATAAAGGCCGCGCGCATGGCCACTTCGGTTTTACCGAAGCCCACGTCGCCACACACCAGACGGTCCATCGGCTTGGGCGACAACATGTCGGCGCGCACGGCCTCGATTGTGGTTTGCTGGTCCGGGGTTTCTTCAAACGGGAAGCCGGCACTGAAGGTGGCGTAATCGGCCTTCGGGTCGGCAAACGCATGGCCTTCGCGGGCGGCGCGGCGGGCGTAGATGTCGAGCAGCTCGGCGGCCACGTCACGCACTTGTTCAGCGGCCTTGCGTTTGGCTTTTTGCCAGGTCTCGGAGCCCAGGCGGTGCAGCGGCGCCAGTTCGTCATCGCTGCCGGTGTAGCGGGCAATCAGGTGCAGGTTGGCTACCGGCACGTAGAGCTTGGCGCCCTCGGCGTACTCGAGGGTGAGGAACTCTGCCACCTGATTGTCGACTTCCAGCGTCGCCAGCCCCTGATAACGGCCCACACCGTGGTCAATATGCACCACCGGCGCGCCTTCGCGCAGTTCGGTGAGGTTTTTGATCACTGCGTCGTTGTTGGCGTCGGCGCGTTTTTCACGGCGTCGACGTTGCATGACGCGTTGCCCGAACAGCGGGCTTTCGGCGATCAGCGCCAGCGCCGGGTCATCCAGCAGCAAGCCTTCATCCAGCGGGGCGATGGTGATCGCCAAGCGGTGTTTGCTGGCGACAAAGTCAGGCCAGTTGTCGACGTTTTTCGGCCGCAGTTTCAGGCGCTCGAGCAGTTCGAGCAGCACTTCGCGGCGCCCGGCCGATTCGGCGGTGAACAGCACCCGGCCATCAAACTGCTCCAGGAACCCGGACAGCGCCGCCAACGGCTGGTTGGCCTTGGCTTCAATGGCCAGGTTCGGCAGCGGTTGCGCCGGGAAGCGTTCGCGACCGCTGCCTGCGTCGATGTCGTCCTGGCTGGCGACCACGCGTGGCCAGCTTTTAAGCCGGGCGAAGCAGTCTTCAACCGGCAGGAACAATTCTGCCGGGGGCAACAACGGGCGCGACGGATCGATGCGGCGTTCTTCGTAGCGGTTGCGCACATCCGACCAGAAGTTCTCTGCCGCTTGCTCGATACCTGGCAGCGAGAACACTTGCGTGTCCCCCGGCAGGTAGTCGAACAGCGTCGAGGTTTCGTCGAAAAACAGCGGCAGGTAATACTCGATCCCGGCCGGGGTGATCCCGCTGGTCAGGTCCTGAAAGATCGGGCAGCGACGGAAGTCGACATCGAAGCGCTCGCGAAAGCGCGCCTTGAAACGGGTCACGGCGTCTTTTTGCAGCGGGAACTCGCGGGCCGGCAGCAAGCGCACCGACTCCACTTTATCGATTGAACGCTGGGTCTCCGGATCGAAGGTGCGCAGGGTCTCGATTTCATCGTCGAACAGGTCGATCCGGTACGGCAGTTTGCTGCCCATCGGGAACAGGTCGATCAACGCACCGCGCACGGCGAACTCGCCATGCTCATACACCGTGTCAACACAGCGATAACCACTGGCCTCAAGGCGCGTGCGCATTTGCTCGACATCAAGCTTTTGCCCCACGTCCAGCACCAGGCTGCTGCCCAGCAAGAACTTGGTCGGCGCCAGGCGATGTAGGGCGGTAGTGATCGGCACTACCAAAACACCGTGGTCCAGCTCTGGCAGCCTGTAGAGGCTGGCAATGCGCTGGGAAATGATGTCCTGGTGCGGCGAGAACAAGTCGTAGGGCAGGGTTTCCCAGTCGGGGAAATGCAGCACCGGCAGTTCGGGGGCGAAAAAGCGTAATTCCTGCTCAAGGCGTTCAGCGCTTTGGCTGTCGGCAGTCAGGAGCAGGGTGAAGCGCTTGGCGGCGCTGGCGGCCTCGGCAATGGCGAGGCTCAGGGCAGCACCGGGCAGATTGCTCCAGTGCTGTTTACCTGCTGTAGCAGGGAGTTTGGGTAGACGCAGGACGGGCACGGAAGGTTGAGCTCCAAGCGTTGCGGCAAAGAGGCTAAGTGTAACGGCCAAGGGGATGGCTGTCAGTTGCCGTCTTTAATGGAGTCTTGAATTCACCGCTTCAAGGCGTAAAACAGTGGGCCAGAGGGCGTTGCAGCACGGCTTGAAGCCGCAAAAAAGCCCATTGTTAGAAAATTATTTACCTTTATTTATTGGTGCTTAAACGTTTCAGTTGAGGTGTGTGACAGGCGTGCATTGCCCATGTCTGGACACAACTGCATAATGTAGCCCCTTTTTTCAGCCCCTACATGTGGAAGGTTCCCGTGACTCAGAAGCCCGACCAGTGTCTTGGTGAATGGATCGACCGTGAAGCACTCGCAGAAGCGATGATTCCGCTCATCGGTCAGCTTTACCGCAATAACAATGTGGTGAGTTCGATCTATGGCCGCAGCCTGATCAACCGTTCAGTCATTGCGATTCTCAAAGCGCACCGCTTCGCCCGTCATCGCCAGTCCGATGACAGCGAATTGTCCGTGCACGAAACTTTCCCGCTGCTCAAAGCGATGAGCGAGCTCAAGCTCGGCGCCGCGTCGGTAGACCTGGGCAAGCTGGCAGTCAAGTTCAAGGCTGAAGGCAATGGCCGTACGGCCGAGCAGTTTGTTCGCGAAGAACTGGCCGATGTGGTTGGTCAGCAAAACGCTTCTGCACGTAAAGGCACTGACGTTGTGCTGTACGGCTTCGGTCGTATCGGCCGTCTGCTGGCCCGTATCCTGATCGAAAAAACCGGTGGCGGCGACGGCCTGCGTCTGCGTGCCATCGTTGTGCGCAAAGGCGCCGAAAACGATCTGGTCAAGCGCGCCAGCCTGTTGCGTCGTGACTCGGTGCATGGTCCGTTCGACGGCACCATCGTGGTCGACGAAGAAAACAACACCATCACCGCCAACGGTAACCTGATCCAGGTGATCTACGCGAAGAACCCGACTGAGGTGGACTACACCCAGTACGGCATTCAGAACGCCCTGCTGGTGGACAACACCGGTGTATGGCGTGACGCCGACGGCCTGGGTCAGCACTTGCAGTGCCCGGGTATCGACCGCGTTGTTCTGACTGCGCCGGGTAAAGGCAAGCTGAAGAACATCGTTCACGGTATCAACCACGGCGAAATCACCGCAGACGACAAGATCGTTTCTGCGGCATCCTGCACCACCAACGCCATCGTGCCGGTGCTCAAGGCTGTCAACGACAAGTTCGGTATCGTCAACGGTCACGTTGAGACTGTTCACTCGTACACCAACGACCAGAACCTGATCGACAACTTCCACAAAGGCGATCGCCGTGGCCGTAGCGCCGCGCTGAACATGGTGATCACCGAGACCGGTGCTGCGACAGCTGCTGCCAAGGCATTGCCTGAGCTGGCTGGCAAGCTGACCGGTAACGCGATCCGTGTTCCGACGCCAAACGTGTCGATGGCCATTCTCAACCTGAACCTTGAGAAGCCGGCTACCCGCGAAGAAATGAACGACTACCTGCGTCACATGGCGCTGCACTCCGATCTGCACAAGCAAATCGACTTCGTGAGCTCCCAGGAAGTGGTATCGACTGACTTCGTGGGTTCGCGTCACGCCGGTGTGGTGGATGCTGAAGCGACTATCTGCAATGACAACCGCGTTGTGCTGTACGTGTGGTACGACAACGAATTCGGTTACAGCTGCCAGGTAGTGCGCGTGATGGAAGACATGGCCGGGGTTAACCCGCCAGCGTTCCCGCGCTAAGCACTCGCTGCAACTAAAAACGCCCCGACTGGTTCGGGGCGTTTTTGTGTGCGGCATTTAAAAACTCAGTAGGAGCGAGCTTGCCTCGCGATCTTTTAAACGATCAAAAGATCGCGAGACAAGCTCGCACCTACAAATATGTGCAGGTCCGCTTAAGCCGCTTGCGCCACGCGCAACTGGTGCTTGTTACCGCGAAACAGTGCCACGGTGGCAATCAGGCCCAACACGGCGGCACCGGTGAGCCACAGGCCGGGCGCTGCTTTGTTGTCCAAGGCGTGGATCAGGTAGGTACACGCGGCCGGGGTAAAGCCGCCGAAGGTCGCGGTTGCCAGGCTGTAAGCCAGTGAGAAGCCTGTGGTGCGCACTTCTGCGGGCATGATTTCGGTCAGGGCAACCACCATTGCACCGTTGTACGAGCCGTACAGGAACGACAACCACAACTCCACGATCAGCAAGTGGCTGAAGCTCGGGTTGGCCACCAGCCAGGACAACGCCGGGTAGGCGGTGAGGATGGCGAGAATGGTTGCGCCCAGCAGCAGCGGTCGGCGACCGATTTTGTCAGACAGTGCGCCCATGATCGGCAGCCAGATAAAGTTCGACAGGCCGATGCAGACGGTCACCAGCAACGCTTCAAGATCTGACAGGTGCAGCTCGGTCTTGCCGAAGGTCGGGGTGTAGGCGGTGATCAGGTAGAAAGACACAGTGGTCATGACCACCAGCGCCATACCGCCCAGTACCAGGCCAAAGTTCTGGCCGATGGAGGTTATGATTTCGCGCAGGGTAGGGCGATGTTTGCGGGCTTCGAACTCCGGTGTTTCTTCCATGGACTTACGGATGACAAAGATCACCGGCACGATCATGCAGCCGATCAAAAACGGAATCCGCCAGCCCCAGTCGCCCATGTCTTCCGGGCTCAACCAGTGGTTCAAACCAACGCCCATCAAGCCTGCGAAAACCACCGCAGCCTGTTGGCTCGCGGACTGCCAGCTCACGAAGAAGCCTTTACGGCCCGGTGTGGCGATTTCCGCCAGGTACACCGATACGCCGCCCAGCTCCACGCCCGCCGAGAAGCCTTGCAACAGACGGCCGAGCAACACCAGCAGCGGTGCCGCGACGCCCAGGGTGGCATAACCCGGTACGCAGGCAATCAGCACGGTGCCCATGGCCATCAGGGCCAGGGTAATGATCAAACCTTTCCGACGGCCGTGGCGGTCGATGTAGGCACCCAGAAAAATAGCGCCCAATGGACGCATCAGGAAACCGGCGCCAAAGGTCGCCAGGGCAAGCATTAAGGATGCGAAAGCGCTGTCACTGGGGAAGAAGGTTTTGGCAATGGCCGTGGCGTAAAAGCCAAAGACCATGAAGTCAAACATTTCGAGAAAGTTGCCGCTGACAACGCGAAAAATCGCTTTGCCTTTGCCTGTACTGGAGGCCATCAGAAATCACCCGCTGTTATCTGTTTTATGCGTAATCCATGTTTGTTGCTTGTCCACACTGCAAGATCAAGGCGCACGCCGTTGTACAAAACAGTTTTGTAACGATATGTGTATCAAGCCGTTCAGGCAACTTTTGTTGCTGTTGCGCGTCGGATTCAAGTGCTAGGGGCCCGCAAAGGCTGGCGATTTTTTTTGATTAATCCTGGCAGGGTGAGCGAGATGCTCCGGCGAATTTTGGTCTTTTGATGATTTTTGGTGCGCAAAATGAACGCAACATTATGTGCATTACCGCTTTCTTGCTTTTGAGTGAACGCGGCTTTTGGCGAGGCTGACATGAGGGTGAAATGCAAACGGTGATGTAGTGCAGACAAAATTAGCCTACGACAAGACCAAGGGTTAATGTTCGCCGCGGTCAGGCTTCTATAGACTGTGCCCCACGTTTTGATCCTTCATGGCGCTGGCCGCGACATGATTTAGCCGTAGGTGCCCAAAGCGGTGCCACGGCCTGTTCTGAGGAGTACGCATGGCTGTCTACAACTACGATGTAGTGGTACTGGGCTCTGGCCCTGCAGGAGAAGGCGCGGCAATGAACGCCGCTAAAGCAGGGCGCAAGGTAGCAATGGTCGACAGCCGGCGTCAGGTCGGCGGCAACTGCACGCACTTGGGCACGATCCCGTCCAAAGCCTTGCGTCACTCGGTTCGCCAGATCATGCAGTTCAACACCAACCCGATGTTCCGGGCCATTGGTGAGCCGCGTTGGTTCTCGTTCCCGGACGTGCTTAAAAGCGCTGAAAAAGTCATTTCCAAGCAAGTGGCTTCGCGCACCGGTTACTACGCGCGCAACCGCGTTGACCTGTTCTTCGGTACCGGCAGCTTCAACGACGAACAGTCCATCCAGGTGGTATGCCCTAACGGCGTGGTTGAAACCCTGATCGCCAAGCAAATCATTATCGCCACCGGCTCGCGTCCTTATCGCCCGGCCGATATCGATTTCACCCACTCGCGTATCTACGATAGCGACACCATCCTCAGCCTGGGCCACACCCCGCGCAAGTTGATCATTTACGGCGCTGGCGTGATCGGTTGCGAATACGCATCGATCTTCAGCGGTCTGGGTGTATTGGTTGAGCTGGTCGACAACCGTGGGCAATTGCTCAGCTTCCTCGACGCCGAAATCTCCCAGGCGCTTAGCTATCACTTCAGCAACAACAACGTCACTGTTCGCCACAATGAAGAGTACGAGCGTGTTGAAGGCGTTGAAAACGGCGTGATCCTGCACCTTAAATCCGGCAAAAAGATCAAGGCAGACGCCTTGCTCTGGTGCAACGGCCGTACCGGCAACACCGATCAACTGGGCCTGGAAAACGTCGGCCTCAAGGCCAATGGCCGTGGCCAGGTGCATGTGGATGAAAACTACCGCACCGACGTGCCGAACATCTACGCCGCAGGCGATGTGATTGGCTGGCCAAGCCTGGCCAGTGCTGCTCACGACCAGGGCCGTTCAGCCGCTGGCAGCATTGTCGACAATGGCAGCTGGCGCTTCGTCAATGACGTACCGACCGGTATTTACACCATTCCGGAGATCAGCTCGATCGGCAAGAACGAGCAGGAACTGACCCAGGCCAAAGTACCGTACGAAGTGGGCAAGGCGTTCTTCAAGAGCATGGCGCGTGCACAGATTGCCGGCGAGCCTCAGGGCATGCTGAAAATCCTGTTCCATCGCGAAACCCTTGAAGTGCTGGGCGTTCACTGCTTCGGTTATCAGGCTTCAGAAATCGTACACATCGGCCAGGCGATCATGAACCAGCCGGGCGAACTGAACACCCTGAAGTACTTCGTGAACACCACGTTCAACTACCCGACCATGGCCGAAGCCTATCGGGTAGCCGCTTACGATGGCCTCAACCGGCTTTTTTAAGTGGCTCCGGCCGGTGGCCTGAGCCGGCCGGGGAGACCGATTTCAGCCATTCCCAAGGGTGGCAGTGGCCAAACCGGGAAAGTCTGTAATCAGGCTGTCGACGCCGAAATCAGCGAGTCTGCGCATCAGTGCAGGCTCGTTGACTGTCCATACCGACACATGCAAGCCCTGACGCTGAGCCTTGGCCAGACGTTCAGGCGTGCAGAGTGTCCAGTTCAATGCCAACATCTCGCAACCGTAATTCTGGGCGACCTTCAGCGGGTCGAGCCAGGCGTACTCGGCTACCAGGCCGCGTGACAGGTCCGGGGTCAGTTCCAGCGCGGCCTTGAGCACTTCCCGCGAGCTGGAGGTGACGGTGACTTTGTCCATCAGGCCATGGCGTTCAGCCATTTCGCGGATCGCCAGCACGGTGGTGGCAGCGCGGGTGCGTGAGGCGCTTTTGACTTCCAGTTGCCAGTGCTCAAAGTTGCACTTTTCAAACAGTTCTTCCAGACGCGGAATCGGGCACGGATGCACCCAGCCCGGGCCGCCTTTACGTGCGTCATAGGTCACCAGGTCGGCAGCGGTTTGTTCAATCACCTTGCCGCGTCGGTCGGTGGTGCGTTTGAGGGTCGGGTCGTGGATCACCATCAACTCGCCATCTTTGGACAAGTGCAAATCCAGTTCGCAACGACGGACGCCGTGCTTGAGGCATTGCTCAAAGCTGGCAAGGGTGTTTTCCGGTGCTTCGCCTTTGGCGCCGCGATGGCCATAAATCAGGGTCACAATTGCTCCTTTATGCAGCATTCACTGCGTCTACAGAGAGGCCGTTGAAGGCTTACTCGGTCGTTGGATCGTCTAAGTCGCGCGCCAGGCGCCGTGCCTGAGCCTGTTTTTGCAAGATATGGCGTGCCAGCAATTGGCGCTGGGTTTCGCTCAGTGCTTCAAATTCTGTCGCTATCCAATAACGCCCGGCGTCGGCCCGGCATTCAATGACCCGGGCGCGCAGCAACAACCCCAAGGCTTGCGGCATCAGCACCAGCTTGACCGATACATGGCTATCAACCGGGTACGCTTGCGGGTGGTGAAAGTCGATACCGCCTTCGGACAGGGTGACTGGCTGCAGTTCGCCGACTTTACCCAGCACGGTTTGCGCGACGATCTGGCTGAGCAGGTCGACGCGTTTGTTCAGGGTTTTAAGGTAACTGGACAGCGTGCGGTCGCGCTCACTGATCTGGCGCAACAGGTGTTGGGACTCGAATTCGCTGAGGTGCAATTCACTGAGCAAATTGAAGAGCGGGGATGCATCCTGCAACACTTTACCGCTGTCGACCTCGGCGGCCGACAGTGGGGTGATTTCCAGTGCGATCACATCCTCGATACGGTAGTATTCGCGGCGATTTGCTTCATCTAATGTCGACATGGCGAACCCATGATGGCGGCTGTGGTCAGAGTGTAAAGCTGCTTATCAGGCCCCGCCACAAGGACGCCTTCTTTTCCCCAGAACAAGCCCCGACATGTTCAGACCTCTCTTCGTATTTATTGGCACGCGTTATACCCGTGCAAAGCGTCGCAATCATTTTGTGTCGTTTATTTCCCTGACTTCAATGATCGGGCTCGCTCTTGGCGTGGTCGTGATGATTGTCGTGCTCTCGGTGATGAACGGCTTCGATCATGAGATGCGCACCCGCGTGCTGGGCATGGTGCCCCACGCGACCATCGTCGGCGATCAACCGATTACAGACTGGCAAAGCCTGGCCGCCAAGGTCCAGCAGAACCCGAAAGTGGAGGCTGTTGCGCCGTTCACCCAGATGCAGGGGTTGCTGACCCATGATGGCAATGTGCAGAAAGTCCTGCTCAATGCCATCGACCCGGTGCAGGAGCGCAAAGTCTCGATCATCGATCACTTCATGCTGGAGGGGCAGCTCGACTCCCTGACGCCCGGCAGCTTCGGCATCATTATTGGTGACAAGGCTGCCAAGGCGCTGGGCGTGGGTGTAGGCGACAAGCTGACATTCGTGGCCCCGGAAGTGTCCGTGACCCCAGCCGGCATGTTCCCGCGCATGAAACGCTTCACCGTGCAGGGCATTTTCCATGTTGGTGCGGGCGAGATCGACGGCTACCTCGGTCTGACCAATTTGCAGGACCTGGCGCGCATGCAGCGCTGGAAGCCTGATCAGGTACAGGGCTTGCGCCTCAAGTTCGGTGATTTGTTCGAGGCCCCGCGCGGCGCGTGGGAAATCGCCCAGCATTTGGGTGACAGCTATTACGCCCGTGACTGGACCCGTACCCACGGCAACCTGTACCAGGCCATCCGCATGGAAAAAGCCATGATCGGCCTGCTGCTGTTGCTAATCGTGGCCGTAGCCGCGTTCAACATCATTTCCACGCTGGTGATGGTGGTCAATGACAAGAAAGGCGACATCGCCATTCTGCGGACCTTGGGCGCGACACCGGGCACCATCATGGCGATCTTTATGGTGCAGGGCACGGTGATTGGCGTGGTTGGCACGGCCATCGGCGCGGTGGTGGGCATCCTTGCCGCGCTGAATGTGAGCGCTGCGATTTCGGCCCTCGAAGGCCTGATCGGTCACAAGTTTCTCAATGCTGACGTGTACTTTATCGACTACCTGCCGTCGCAATTGCAGGCGCAGGATGTGTTGATGGTGTGCGGTGCGGCGTTGGTTCTGAGTTTCCTCGCGACCTTGTACCCGGCCTGGCGTGCTGCGCGCACCCAGCCTGCGCAGGCGCTTCGTTATGAGTGAGTTGGGCATGAAAGAACAAGCAGTGTTGAGTTGCCGCGACCTGGGCAAGGCCTACGAGGAAGGCCCGGAGTCGGTGGTGGTGTTATCGGGCCTGCAGTTAGAGCTGCACCCGGGTGAGCGCGTGGCGATTGTCGGTACCTCGGGTTCGGGTAAAAGTACCTTGCTGAACCTGCTCGGCGGCCTCGATACCCCGACCACCGGGAGCGTGTGGCTGGCCGGCGAAGAGTTGTCGGCGTTGGGCGAAAAGGCCCGTGGCCTGCTGCGTAACCGCTCGCTGGGCTTTGTGTACCAGTTCCACCACTTGCTGCCGGAGTTCACCGCACTTGAGAACGTGTGCATGCCGCTGCTGATCGGCAAAACCCCGATCCCGGAGGCGCGCGAGCGTGCCACAGCGTTGCTGACCCGTGTCGGCCTGGGCCATCGCCTTGAGCACAAACCCGCCGAGCTGTCCGGTGGTGAGCGCCAGCGTGTGGCAATTGCCCGTGCACTGGTGAACAAGCCGGGGCTGGTGATGCTCGATGAGCCCACCGGTAACCTCGACTCGCACACCGCCCAAGGCATTCAGGATTTGATGCTGGAACTCAGCACCTCGATGCGCACCGCGTTCCTGGTGGTGACCCACGACATGAACCTGGCCCGGCAGATGGATCGCGTGTTGCACCTTCAAGAAGGTCGCCTGACCGCGATTTGATCGGCCAAGCCCGACGCTGAATCACGGCGTCGGGCCTTTTATTTTTATACGGTGCCCGCGAATGTTCAGACCGTTATCGATTTTTATCGGCACGCGCTATACCCGCGCCAAGCGCCGCAATCGTTTTGTTTCGTTTATCTCCATGACCTCGATGATCGGCCTCGCCCTGGGCGTGCTGGCGATGATCGTGGTGTTGTCGGTGATGAACGGTTTTCAGCGCGAGATGAGTAACCGCATCCTCGGCATGGTGCCGCACGCAACCATCGTTGGCGTCAAGCCGATTGATGACTGGCGCCCGGTGGCCGAAGCAGCGATGAAAAACCCGGAAGTCACGGCGGCTGTGCCGTTTACCGAGATGGACGGCATGTTGTCGTACAAAGGCTCGATGCAACCGATCCAGATCAGCGGTGTGGATCCGGCATTGGAAGGGCAGGTGTCCATTGTCGCCAAGCACATCGTGCAGGGCAAGCTTGAAGACCTTAAGCCGGGCGAGTTCGGTGTTGTGCTGGGGGATATCACGGCGCGGCGTTTTCGCTTGAGCGTCGGTGACAAAATCACCTTGATCGTACCCGAGGCCAGCACCGCACCCGGCGGGATTACCCCGCGCTTGCAGCGTTTGAACGTGGTCGGCATCTTCAAGGTCGGCGCTGAGCTGGATGGTTCGATGGGCCTGGTGAACATGGCCGATGCTGCGACCATTCAGCATTGGCAGCCTAATCAGGTGCAGAGCGTACGCCTTGCGGTCAAAGACTTGTACGCAGCGCCAAAAGTGTCGCAGCAAATTGCTGCCGGGCTGGGCGCGGACTACAAGGCTGATGACTGGACCCATACCCAGGGCAGCCTGTTCAGCGCCATGAAAATGGAAAAAACCATGATCGGCCTGTTGCTGCTGATGATTGTCGCCGTGGCGGCGTTCAACATCATCGCCACCTTGATCATGGTGGTGAACGACAAGGGTGCGGACATCGCGATCTTGCGCACCATTGGCGCGACGCCGCGTCAGATCATGGCGATTTTCATGGTGCAGGGCACGGTGATCGGCATCGTCGGTACGTTGATCGGTGGCGTACTGGGCGTGATTGCCGCCTTGAATGTCAGCGAGCTGGTGGGCTGGATCGAGCGGATTTCCGGGCAGCATATTTTCAGCTCGGACGTGTACTTCGTCAGCAACCTGCCGTCAGAGCTGCAAGGTGGCGACGTCGCGTTGATCTGCGGCGCGGGGTTCTTGTTGAGCTTTTTGGCGACGTTGTACCCGGCCTACCGCGCGGCCAAGATCGAGCCTGCACACGCGTTGCGGTATTCCTGATTGTAGGAGCGAGCTTGCCTCGCGATCTTTTAAAGATCAAAAGATCGCGAGACAAGCTCGCTCCTACAGGATGGGTCAGGTGTTGCGTGGCAACTCAATCACAAACTGTGTCCAGCCTTCCTGCGATTCACACCTGATCTGCCCGCCATGGGCGCGAATGATCGATTGGGTGATGGCCAACCCCAGCCCTGCATGCTCACTACTGCCTTCGCTGCGCGCCGGGTCGGCCCGGTAAAAACGGTCGAACAAGCGCGGCAACAAATCGGCACTGATTCCGGTGCCGGTGTTGGACAGGCTGATGCGTACAGCGGTCGCCGCTTCGCTGATCACCACCTTGATTTCCCCGCCAGCCGGTGTGTAACGCAAGGCGTTATCCAGCAGGTTGGAAAGGGCGCGCCGCAACATGCTGCGGTCTCCGGCGATTTGGGCATGGCCTTCGCGGGTCAGTTCGATCTGTGAATCTTCGGCCAGCAACGCATAAAACTCCAGCAGCGAATCCACCTCATTGGCCAGCTCCAGGGGCTCGCGGCGCGGGGTCAGCAAGCCGTGGTCGGCTTTGGCCAGGTACAGCATGTCGTTGACCAGTTGGGCCATCCATTGAAGTTCTTCAAGGTTGCTGTGCAGCGCTTCTTTGTAAGCTTCGATGTCTCGCGGCCGGGTCAGGGTGACTTGGGTGTGCGTCAGTACGTTGGACAGCGGTGTGCGCAGTTCATGGGCAATATCGGCGGAGAACGCCGACAGGCGCTGAAAGGAGTCGTCGAGGCGCTCCAGCATGGCGTTGAAGGCGATGGCCAGCTCCGCCAGTTCGGGCGGCATCTGTGCGTGAGGCAGGCGGGCATTCAACGAGTCGGCGGACACGCTGCCAGCAATCGCGCTCATACGGCGCAGCGGGCGCAACCCGCTACGGGCCGCCCAGGCACCGAGCAGGGCGGTGGCCAGTGCCGAAAGCCCGACCGTCATCCAGATCAAGTGCTGCATGCGTTGCAGAAAGTGCTGGTGATGGGTGATGTCGAGCAATAACGTCAGTTGCGGCGCATCAGGGTTGTCAGTGCGAGGGTTGAGGACCCGGTAATCGGTGCCATTGATCTGCAGGCTGCCCAGCCCCGGCTGTGTAGGCAACTCCAGCGGCAAGCGCGTCGAACTGTCAAACCACAGGTGTCCGTCCGGGCCGCGCACTCGTACCGCCAGGTCGGGCTGATGGCTGAGGTCTTGCAGCAGTGCCGGCAAGCGTTGCTTGAACATGTCGAGGGAATCCACGCCATGCAATGTGCTGCGCAAGACCGCGAGCCGGCTTTCCATCAGTTGTTGATCAAGCTCGACGAAGTGCATCTCGCTGGCGCGGCCAAACAACACCCCGGCAAATAACGAGACGACCGCCGTGCAGCCGGCAAACAGCAGGGCCAGGCGAGTGCTCAGTGACAGACGCCGCATCAGGGCGCGCGCTCTTCAAGCACGTAACCCATGCCGCGCACGGTGTGGATCAACTTGTGTTCATGGTTGTCGTCGATTTTCAGGCGCAGGCGGCGAATCGCCACTTCGATCACGTTAGTGTCGCTGTCGAAGTTCATGTCCCACACTTGCGAGGCGATCAACGATTTGGGCAGCACTTCGCCCTGGCGGCGCAACAATAACTCCAGCAATGAAAACTCTTTGGCGGTGAGATCGATGCGCTGACCGGCGCGTTCGACGCGGCGGCGAATCAGGTCCAGGCGCAAGTCGGCCAATTGCAGGCTGGTCTCTTGGGTAGTGCTGCTGCCGCGCCGTAACAAGCTGCGCACCCGGGCCAGCAGTTCAGAAAAGGCGAACGGTTTGACCAGATAATCATCGGCCCCCAGCTCAAGGCCATGCACGCGGTCTTCTACGGCATCACGGGCGGTCAAGAACAGCACGGGAATATCCAGCCCGGCGCTGCGCACCGCTTGCAAAATCTGCCAGCCGTCGCGACCGGGCAGCATTACATCGAGAATCAGCAGCGAGTAATCGCCCGTCAGGGCCAAATGCTGGCCAGTGATGCCGTCGGTGGCCAACTCGGTGGTAAAGCCTGCCTCGCTCAAGCCTTGGCGCAGGTATTGGCCGGTTTTGGCCTGGTCTTCGACAATCAGCAGTTTCATGGGCAACTCATCACAAAATTCACCTCAGCCTTATACAGGGCGGCTTTGTTCGTAGGGTCAAGCTTACAAAGTTGTAATCTAGCGGTCAGTTGAATGCCAGTCGCGCCGCTTTAAGGTGGTACAAAGTCTGACTGCATGTTTCTGGAGGTAAGTATGGCGGTACACAAGCGTTTGTCTCTTGCGGGTTGTTTGCTGGCGCTGAGTTTGCCGGTCATGGCCTCGCCGGGGGAGCACTTTGACTTTGGTCATCCGGCGCCTGCCGCCAGTGCCGCGCGCACGGTGGAAGTCGACATGACCGACATTGCCTTTAACCCCAAGACGCTGGATGTAAAAGCCGGCGAGACCGTGCGTTTTGTGCTGGTCAATAAAGGCCAATTGCTGCACGAATTCAACCTGGGGCACGCGGCTATGCACGCGGCGCATCAAAAAGAGATGCTCGACATGCAGCAGAGCGGCATGTTGACGCCCACCGGCATCAATCACGCAGGTATGGATCACTCGGCGATGGGGCATGGCGGGATGAACATGCCGGGCATGAAGCATGATGACCCTAACAGCGTGCTGGTGGAGCCGGGTAAAACGGCCGAACTGACCTGGACCTTCAGCAAAACGGACAACCTGGAATTTGCCTGCAATGTGCCGGGGCATTACCAGGCGGGCATGGTGGGGCAGTTGAAAGTTGCACCTTAAATCGGTCTGATCGTCTGCGGGGGCTGAAAGCCTGTAGAATTGCCGGGTTTTTCTAGCCAGGTTTTTGTCATGCATCCCGCAGCCGAACATTCGCCGCTGGGCAAGTCCAGTGAATACATCAGTACCTACACCCCGTCCTTGCTTTTCCCGATCCCGCGTGCGGCGAAATGGGCGGAGCTTGGGCTGAGCGCCGACACGCTGCCTTATGTGGGAGTGGACTTCTGGAACTGCTTCGAACTGTCGTGGCTATTGCCCTCGGGCAAGCCCGTGGTGGCCATTGGTGAATTCGCGTTTGCCGCTGATTCGCCGAACATCGTTGAATCCAAGTCTTTCAAGCTGTACCTGAACTCGCTGAACCAGACCGTGTTTGCCGACACGCAAGCCTTGGAAGCCACCTTGCAGGCGGATTTGTCAGCCGCTTCTGGTAAGCCTGTGAGCGTGCGTGTGCGCAGCTTGAATGACGTTCAAGCAGATGGCGTAGGCGTTTTGCCGGGTGTATGCATTGATGATCTGGACATAACGGTCAGCGATTACGCGCACCCGCGTCCTGAGTTGCTCAAGTGCGACGCCTCGCAGGTTGTGGAGGAGAGCGTGTACAGCCACTTGCTCAAGTCCAACTGCCCTGTCACCAGCCAGCCAGACTGGGGCACCGTGGTGGTGGAGTACCGTGGTGCAGCGCTGGATCACGCCAGTTTGCTGGCGTATCTGGTGAGCTTTCGCCAGCACTCAGACTTCCATGAGCAGTGTGTCGAGCGGATTTTTCTCGATGTGCAGCGTTTGCTCAAACCCGAGAAATTGACCGTATATGCGCGCTACGTGCGCCGTGGCGGGCTGGATATCAACCCGTACCGCAGTACCGAAACGGTTGAATTCAACAACCTGCGGTTAGTGCGTCAGTAAAACCATTTGATCGTGTAGGAGCGAGCATGTGGGAGCGGGCTTGCTCGCGATTGGGCCGACAAGGTGTATTAGATAGACCGAGTTGTCGGCATCGCGAGCAAGCC
>NZ_JASCPQ010000109.1:0-15953 GCF_029959305.1 Pseudomonas sp. PS01297 | reverse complement strand
ACGTGTCGGGGCGAGCTTGCCTCGCGATCTTTTGTTTTTTAAAGATCAAAAGATCGCGAGGCAAGCTCGCTCCTACAGAGGGGTTTTGCGCGTGATTACGCGTCTTTTAGCAGGAAGTTTTCGTTAGGCGCGGCCACGTCCAGGGTCTGCACTTGGGCTTCGTCCTTCAAATTGACCCCCGACAACTGCCGCCGACAGGCCTCGCGCATCAGGTACGCCAGCCGATGAGCGGCCATGCCGTAACTCAAGCCTTCGAGCCTGACGTTGGAGATGCAGTTGCGATACGCGTCGGTCAAACCTACCTTCGGCCCGTAGGTGAAGTACAGCCCGAGGCTGTCCGGCGAGCTGAGCCCTGGGCGTTCCCCAATCAGCATCACCACCATCTTGGCGCCCAATAATTCGCCAATCTCGTCGGCGACGGCGACCCGGCCTTGCTCCACCAGCACCACCGGCGACAGGCGCCAGCCTTCAGTGCTGAAGTGCTCTTGCATGCGCGTTAAAAAAGGCACGGTGTGACGATGAACCGCCAAGGCGGACAACCCGTCGGCTACGACGACAACAACGTCGAAGCCGCCCGCGTTGGCCTGCGCGTAGTCGCGCAACTGCTGCGCCGAGGCGTCATTGAGTTTGCGCCCCAGATCAGGCCGTTGCAGGTAGCTGTGGCGATCACTGGCGGCGCTGTGCACCAGCAGGCTGTCACGCCCCAGTTCCGCGAATTGGCTGCTCAGCCCGGCATGATCAAACGGCAAATGCACCGCGTCCCGCGCCTGGGCGTGAGCAAATTGAAAGTCCAGTTGCGCCTGGGTCGGCATGCTCGTGCCGGTGCGCCCCAAGGCAATGCGTGCCGGGGTCAGGCGGCGCAGTTCGAGCCACGGGTTAAGGGTGTCGGTGGCCATGCTCAGCGCCCTCCCAAATGGGCCAGCGCCTGGCGGAACGCAGGCGGCAATTGATGACCAAATTCAATCCGGCCATCGTTTTGGGTGAAAATTCCGATCTTGCTCAGCCAGTGTTCGAACTCGGGCGCAGGCTTTAGCCCCAAGGTTTTTCGGGCATAGAGTGCGTCATGAAAGGACGTGGTCTGATAGTTGAGCATGATGTCGTCCGACCCCGGAATGCCCATGATGAAGTTGATCCCGGCCACGCCCAGCAGCGTCAGCAGGTTGTCCATGTCGTCCTGATCGGCTTCGGCGTGGTTGGTGTAGCAAATGTCGCAGCCCATCGGCACGCCGAGCAACTTGCCGCAAAAGTGGTCTTCGAGCCCGGCGCGAATGATCTGTTTGCCGTTGTACAAGTACTCGGGGCCGATAAAGCCGACCACGGTGTTGACCAAAAATGGCTTGAAGTGCCGGGCCACGGCGTAGGCGCGGGTTTCGCAGGTTTGCTGGTCAACGCCGAAATGCGCGTTGGCCGACAGCGCGCTGCCTTGCCCGGTCTCGAAGTACATCAAGTTGTTGCCCAACGTGCCGCGATTGAGGCTCAAGCCGGCTTCGTAACCTTCTTGCAGCACGTTCAGATTAATCCCGAAGCTGGCGTTGGCCGCTTCGGTGCCGGCAATCGACTGAAACACCAGGTCCAGCGGCACGCCACGGTTGATCGCCTCAATGGAGGTGGTGACGTGGGTCAGCACGCACGACTGGGTCGGGATGTCATAGCGCTGGATGATCGCGTCGAGCATGTTCAGCAGGTCGCAGATCGAGGCGATGCTGTCGGTGGCCGGGTTGATGCCGATCATCGCGTCGCCATTGCCATACAGCAGGCCGTCGAGAATGCTCGCGGCAATACCGGCCGGGTCGTCGGTAGGGTGGTTGGGTTGCAGACGGGTCGACAAACGCCCGCGCAAGCCCATGGTGCCGCGAAACCGGGTGACGACGCGGATCTTCTGCGCCACCAGAATCAAATCCTGCACGCGCATGATCTTCGACACGGCCGCGACCATTTCCGGGGTGAGCCCGGGGGCCAATGCGCGCAGCGTGTGTTCGTCGGCGGCGTCACTGAGCAGCCAGTCACGAAAGCCGCCCACGGTCAAATGGCTGACCGTGGTAAAAGCCTGTCGATCATGGCTGTCGATGATCAGCCGGGTGACTTCGTCGGACTCGTAAGGGATCAGCACTTCTTGCAGGAAGTACGAGAGCGGGATGTCAGCCAATGCCATTTGCGCCGCGACGCGTTCGCCATCATTGGTCGCCGCAACACCGGCCAGAAAGTCCCCGGAACGGGCCGGGCTGGCTTTGGCCATGACGTCTTTGAGGCTGTCAAAACGGTAGGTCTGTGTCCCTACCGCGTGAGAAAAAGTTGCCATACAAGGTGCTCCTTAACGCCAGACGCGGTGCGCCTGGCGGGTTTCTCAGCGACTAGTGCAAGGATTGCTCAGCCTGTTGAATGGCTGCGAATTCCTCTTCCGGCGTACCGGCCACCAAATGGTGTCGACTGTAAAAAGCAAAGTAGGCAATTAATACGCCATAGATCACCGCAGCGCCAATCACTACGCGCGGATCCACCAGGAACCCGGCGACTACGGCCACGCAGGCCAGCACCAAAGCGGTGCCTGAAGTGACAATACCGCCCGGCGTGCGATAAGGACGCTCCATTTTGGGGCGACGAATGCGCAGGGTGATGTGCGCAGCCATCATCAGCACGTACGAGATGGTCGCGCCAAACACCGCCACCAGAATCAGCAAGTCACCCTGACCGGTCAGCGACAGGCCAAAGCCGATAATGCCGGGGATGATCAGCGCCAATACCGGTGCTTTGCTCTTGTTGGTTTCAGACAGCTTGCGTGGCAAGTAGCCTGCACGGGACAGGGCGAAGATCTGACGCGAGTAGGCGTAAATGATCGAGAAGAAGCTGGCGATCAAACCGGCCAGGCCGACCAGGTTGACGAAGCTGCCCATCCAGGTTGAGCCGCCATAGGCTTTGCTCAGTGCCTCAACCAGTGGGTTGCCCGAGGTCATCAAGTGGTGGGCGCCAGCGCCGCCCGGGCCGATGAACAGGATCAACAGGGCAAAGGTGGCGAGTACCAGCATCGCGCCAATCAGGCCGCGGGGCAGGTCGCGCTTGGGGTTTTTGGTTTCTTCGGCGGCCAGCGGCACGCCTTCGACCGCGAGGAAAAACCAGATCGCATACGGAATGGCCGCCCACACGCCGACATAACCAAACGGCAGGAACGAACTGGCGCCTTTGGCTTGGGTGACGGGGATGTCCAGCAGGTTGGCGACACTGAAGTGCGGCACCATCGCGACCAGAAACACGCCCAAAGCAATGGCGGCCACGGCGGTGATGATGAACATCAGCTTGAGCGCTTCACCGACGCCGAAGATGTGGATGCCGATAAAAATGATGTAGAAGGCCAGGTAAATCATCCAGCCGCCGATGCCGAACAGCGACTCGCAATACGCCCCGATAAACACCGCAATGGCGGCAGGGGCGATGGCGTATTCAATGAGGATGGCGGTGCCGGTCAAAAACCCGCCCCACGGCCCGAAAGCACTGCGGGCAAAGCCGTAGCCGCCGCCTGCGGTGGGGATCATCGATGACAGTTCGGCCAGCGAGAAGCACATGCACAAGTACATGGTGGCCATCAGCAGGGTGGCGATAAACATCCCGCCCCAGCCGCCCTGGGCCAGGCCGAAGTTCCACCCGGCGTAGTCGCCGGAGATCACGTACGCCACGCCCAGGCCCACCAGCAGGACCCAGCCGGCAGCGCCTTTTTTCAGTTCACGTTGTTGAAAGTATTCGGAGCCAACTTTTTCAAAGTCGACAGAGGAGTTGGCTGCAGGAGCCGCATTGGGTTCGCTAGGCATTTCAGATCACCTGTTCTTTTATTGTTTGGAAAATTTGACAGGGAGCAAAGCAAGAGCCGGGCCACCGGCCCGTTTTGTAAATAATCTGTAGCCGCTGCCGCAGGCTGCGATAAGGCCCGCAGGGCCTTCGCCTTTGTTTTCAAAAGCAGGGCCGCTGCGCGACCCATCGCAGCCTGCGGCAGCGGCTACAGAGAGTGTGGGTTAGAAGAAGCCCAGCGGGTTGATGTCGTAGCTCACCAGCAGGTTTTTGGTCTGCTGATAATGGTCGAGCATCATTTTGTGGGTTTCACGGCCAACACCGGATTTTTTGTAGCCGCCGAACGCGGCGTGCGCCGGGTACAGGTGGTAGCAGTTGGTCCACACTCGGCCCGCCTTGATCGCGCGGCCCATGCGGTAGGCGCGGTTGATGTCGCGGGTCCACAAACCAGCGCCCAGGCCGAACTCGGTGTCGTTGGCAATCGCCAGCGCTTCGGCTTCGTCTTTGAAGGTGGTGATGCTGACCACCGGGCCAAAGATTTCTTCCTGGAAGACGCGCATTTTGTTGGTGCCCTTGAGCAGGGTTGGCTGGATGTAATAACCCGTTGACAGATCGCCTTCGAGCTTGGCCACCTGGCCGCCGGTCAGCAACTCGGCACCTTCGGCCTTGGCGATTTCAAGGTAGGACAGGATCTTGTCGAATTGCTGCTCGGACGCCTGGGCGCCGACCATGGTGTCGGTGTCCAGCGGGTCGCCACGTTTGATCGACTCGACTTTCTTCATCACCACTTTCATGAAGTCGTCGTAGATCGACTCCTGAATCAGTGCGCGTGACGGGCAGGTACACACTTCGCCCTGGTTGAAGAACGCCAGCACCAGGCCTTCTGCGGCCTTTTCAATAAAGGTCGGCTCGGCCTGCATGATGTCGGCGAAGAAGATGTTCGGCGATTTGCCGCCCAGCTCGACGGTCGACGGGATGATGTTTTCTGCCGCGCATTTCATGATGTGCGAGCCCACCGGCGTGGAGCCGGTGAAGGCGATTTTGGCGATGCGTTTGCTGGTGGCCAGCGCTTCGCCCGCTTCCTTGCCGAAACCTTGCACCACGTTCAGCACGCCCGGTGGCAGCAGGTCGCCGATCAGTTCCATCAGCACGGTGATGCTCAGCGGGGTTTGCTCGGCCGGTTTGAGTACGATGCAGTTACCGGCAGCCAATGCCGGGGCGAGTTTCCAGGCGGCCATCAGCAGCGGGAAGTTCCACGGGATGATCTGGCCGACCACGCCCAGCGGCTCGTGGATGTGATAAGCCACGGTGTTGCCATCAATCTCGGCCGCGCTGCCTTCTTGTGCACGAATGCACCCGGCGTAGTAGCGGAAGTGGTCGGCAGCCAGCGGCACGTCAGCGTTCAGGGTTTCGCGTACCGCTTTGCCGTTGTCCCAGGTTTCGGTCACGGCCAGCAGTTCGAGGTTCTGCTCAATGCGGTCTGCGATTTTCAGCAGTACCAGCGAGCGCGCCTGCACGGAGGTCGCGCCCCAGGCATCAGCAGCGGCGTGGGCGGCATCCAGGGCTTTTTCGATGTCTTCGGCAGTGGAACGAGGGAATTCAGCGATGGCCTTGCCGTTGACCGGCGAGGTGTTGGTGAAGTACTGGCCTTTGACCGGTGCCACGAATTCGCCGCCGATGTAGTTACCGTAGCGGCCCTTGAATGTGATGACCGAGCCTTCAGTACCGGGTTGTGCGTAACGCATGGAGTGTCTCCTTGGCTTTATTGTGCTTATGGGAGGACGCGCTGTGGCGCTGCCCCATACCGGAGCAAAGGCTGGGCCAAATAGCGCAAGCCCTTGTAAACCGGGGCTTTCAGTTTTTTAGCGGTGAGCTGAAGCAGGGCAGGTGTGACAAGTTTGGTACAGCGTGGGTGACAGGTTGTGTCAAAAATGGCACAACACATGACCGACGGGTCAGTTCGAGATTGCAATGCATCGAGCGCAAGAGGATGCTGGCTATTCGGTTTGGACTGAGTCCCAGGCGTCGCACAAGGCTGGTTTTTTTGCGCGGTGGGGTCGTCGTGACAGAGCGGAGAACAATAAAAATGCACAGTACCGATTTAAATCGGCACGCCCGACAAGTCATCAATGTTATTCAGGGCCGCCCCCAAGGGTGTGACCCTTCTATCGTTCGCTCCTGGCAGCGTTGCCTGGAGGACTACCACCTCGATCCCGCGCAAAACATCGCCCCGACGGTGCTGGAACACAGCCGCATCCTTGAGGGACGCGAGCGTCTGCAGCAGGTGCTGCAAATCGCCGGGCACGAAATGAACAGCCTGCACCAGCAGTTATCGGGCGCTGGCCATGCGGTGCTGTTGACCGATGCCCGCGGGGTCATCCTCAACTGCATCACTGCGCCCACTGAGCGTAAAGTTTTCGAGCATGCAGGTCTGTGGCTGGGGGCCGACTGGAGTGAAGCCCGCGAAGGCACCAACGGCATCGGCACCTGCCTGGTAGAGCGCCAGGCCTTGAGCATTTATCAGGACGAGCATTTTCGTGGTCGTCATACCGGCCTGACGTGTTCGGCCAGCCCGGTGTTTGATCCGCATGGCGAATTGCTGGCGGTGCTGGATGTGTCTTCGGCGCGCCATGAAGCCTCGCGCCAGAGCCAGTTCCACACCATGGCGCTGGTGAACCTCTCGGCCAAGACCATCGAAAGCAGTTATTTCCTGCGCCAATACGAACACCAGTGGTTACTGCGCTTTCATTTACAGGCCGAATCGGTGGGCCTGTTCAGTGAAGGCATGCTGGCGTTTGACGGTGATGGCGTGATCTGTGGCGTCAATCAAAGCGGTCTGAATTTGTTGGGGCAGACCCGCAGCGGTTTGCTCGGGCAAGCGGTGGACAGCATTTTCGATTGCACCGCTGATGAGCTGTTTGCCCGCGCCAGTGTGCAGGCCACGGCGAGTTGGCCGCTGCGCAGCCGCGATGGTCGCCTCTTGTTTGCCGCCCTGCGCGGCCAGCCTCGCGCAATACCGGTGTGGGTGGCGCCAGCGCCTGCGCCGGTGCGGGTGCCGTCGGGCGGGATCTGCCTGGGCGATGAAGCCCTGCAAAGTGATTTTCGCCGGGCGCTGCGGGTGTTTGAGCGTGACGTGCCGTTGTTGATCAACGGCGAAACCGGCACAGGCAAAGAGGCCTTTGCCAAGGCTGTGCACCAGGCCAGCCTGCGGGCCAGCAAGCCATTTGTGGCGCTGAACTGCGCGTCGATCCCCGAGAGCCTGATCGAAAGCGAGTTGTTTGGTTATCGCGGTGGCAGCTTTACCGGGGCACGCAAAGAAGGCATGCAGGGCAAGTTGCAGCAGGCCGATGGCGGAACATTGTTTCTGGACGAAATAGGCGACATGCCGCTGGTGCTGCAAACCCGTCTGTTAAGGGTGCTGGAGGACCGCGTGGTGGTACCGATTGGCGGCGAGCCGCAGACGGTGGATGTGCGCATTGTCAGCGCGACCCACCGCAACTTGCTGGAACGCGTGGCCGACGGCAGCTTCCGCGAAGACTTGTACTACCGCCTCAATGGCCTGGAAGTAGGCTTGCCAGCATTGCGCGAACGCACCGATAAATCGCAGTTACTGGACTTTTTGCTGGCCCAAGAAGCGGGCGGGCAGCGGCTGACGATTAGCCCGGCGGCGCGTCAGGCGTTGCTGCACTTTCAATGGCCAGGCAACGTGCGCCAACTGCGCAATGTGCTGCGCACCTTGGCGGCGTTGTGTGAAGGCGAGTTGATTGAGTTTGACGACTTGCCGGTGGCGATTCGTCAGGGGCCGCTTAAACCGCTGCCGCCTTGCTCCGACAACCCGCTGGAAGACGCCGAAAAACTCGCCTTGCTGGCCGCGCTGGAACAACACCGTTGGCACATGACCCAAACCGCCGCGCAGCTGGGTGTCAGCCGCAATACGCTGTATAGAAAGCTGCGCCGGCACGGGATAGAGAGAAACCTGTAGCCGCTGTCGAGGCACGAAGGCTGCGATGCGGGCCGCAGGACCGCCGTTTGGGGCTGCTGTGCAACCCATCGCAGCCTCATGCTTTGGCAGCGGCTACAAGGTTGCGCGTCGTGTTTAGCCCTCAACGAGAATCATCAGGTGCGAAAAACAGCCCCCTACGCTACCCTTCGCCGATGATTTACGAGGTCGACTATGCACATTCATATTCTTGGTATTTGCGGCACTTTCATGGGTTCGCTGGCGGTATTAGCCAAAGAACTGGGCCATCACGTTACCGGTTCTGACGCTAACGTCTATCCGCCGATGAGCACCCAGCTGCAAGCTCAAGGCATTGAATTGACTCAAGGCTACGACCCGCAACAGCTTGATCCGGCGCCGGATCTGGTGGTTATCGGCAATGCGCTGTCACGGGGCAACCCTGCGGTTGAGTACGTGCTCAATAAAGGCCTGCCGTATGTGTCTGGCCCGCAATGGCTCGCCGATCACGTGCTGCAAGGGCGCTGGGTGCTGGCCGTGGCCGGTACGCACGGCAAAACCACGACCAGCAGCATGCTGGCTTGGGTGCTTGAGCACGCGGGCATGGCACCGGGCTTCTTGATCGGCGGGGTGCCGCAGAACTTTGCCGTGTCGGCCCGTCTGGGCGATACGCCGTTCTTCGTGGTGGAGGCCGATGAATACGACAGCGCATTCTTCGACAAGCGCTCAAAATTTGTTCACTACCGCCCGCGCACCGCGATCCTCAACAACCTTGAGTTCGATCACGCTGACATCTTCCCGGACTTGCCAGCGATTGAGCGGCAATTCCATCACTTGGTGCGCACCATCCCCGGTGAAGGCCTGATCATCCATCCGACCACCGAGCCTGCCTTGCAGCGCGTGATCGAGATGGGCTGCTGGACCCCGGTGCAAACCACCGGCGAAGGCGGTCAATGGCAAGCCAAATTGCTGAGCGAAGACGGCTCGCGCTTTGAGGTGCTGTTTGAAGGCGTTGCCCAAGGTGTCGTTGAGTGGGACATGACCGGCCAGCACAACGTCGCCAACGCCTTGGCTACCTTGGCCGCTGCGCGTCATGTGGGCGTGGTGCCGAGTTTGGCGATCGACGGTTTGAGCGCCTTTAAAAGCGTGAAGCGCCGTATGGAAAAAGTCGCTGAGGTGCAGGGCATCACTATTTATGACGACTTTGCGCACCACCCGACGGCGATTGCCACCACTCTGGACGGACTGCGTAAACGCATCGGCAATGCGCCGTTGATCGCCGTGATTGAGCCGCGCTCCAACTCCATGAAGCTTGGTGCCCACCGTGACGGCTTGCCTGGCAGTGTGACCCAAGCGGATCACGTGGTCTGGTACGCACCGCCTAATCTCGGTTGGGACCTGGCCGCGACTGTGACTCCAAGCTCGGTGCCGACGCTGGTGTGTGATTCGCTGGAGGCGATCATTGCCGATGTGAAAGCCCAGGCCAAGCCGGGCACCCACGTGGTGATCATGAGCAACGGCGGCTTCGGCGGTCTGCATGGCAAGCTGGCGGAAGCGCTGCAATGAGCGGCCCGGAACGCATTACCCTGGCCGTGACCGGCGCGTCGGGCATGCCCTACGCGTTGCGGCTGCTCGATTGCCTGGTGCGCGAAGATCGCGAGGTGCATTTTTTGATCTCCAAGGCCGCGCAACTGGTAATGGCGACTGAAACGGACGTTAACTTGCCACCCAAGCCACAAGCCATGCAGACCTTTCTGACCGAATACACGGGCGCTGCCGCAGGGCAGATTCGCGTTTACGGCAAGGAAGACTGGATGTCGCCCGTGGCGTCCGGGTCTGGAGCACCGGCGGCCATGGTGGTGGTGCCGTGTTCGACGGGTACGTTGTCAGCGATTGCCACAGGCGCTTGCAACAACCTGATTGAGCGGGCTGCGGACGTGACACTTAAAGAGCGTCGCCAATTGATTCTGGTGCCGCGTGAGGCGCCATATTCCAGTATCCACCTGGAAAACATGCTCAAGCTGTCGAACATGGGGGCCGTTATATTGCCCGCATCCCCTGGCTTTTATCACCAGCCGCAGACCATTGATGACCTGGTGGACTTCATGGTCGCGCGCATTCTGAATCTGCTGAATATCCCGCAAGACATGCTCCCGCGTTGGGGCGAGCATCATCTGGGCAGTAATGACTAAGCCACTGCTGACCCTGTTGCTGCTGATGCAGCTCGGCGGCTGCGCCAGCGTTCGTACGCTGGACGCTGCCAAGCCGGGGGCGCCGATTGTCTATTCCGGTACGCGGCTGGACTGGTATGCACTGCAAGGCGGGTGCTGTGCGCAGGATCGTTTTGGCGCGCAAGCGCCGCGCTATCCGGGGCTCGACTTGCCGGCCAGCGCTGTGCTGGACACGGTGCTGCTGCCGTTGTCAGTGCTCACTGTGCTGGGTGTCGGGTTTCAAGCCAGCGGCGGCCTTTGATACCGGGCTTTTATTGCCCGGTCCAGGCGCCGCTTAAGTAGCCGCGGCGGTTATTTACCCAGCTTGCGCAACTCATCCGATTCAACCACCCGCACACCTTTTTGCTCTTCCAGCGCCAGTCGCCACAAGGCCCGGGCCAGTTCGCAGGCTTCGATGCCGTGGTACTTGCCCGGAATCAGCTTGGACAGGGTGCCGGCAATTTTTTCTACGGGGCGCTCTTCCTGGCGCTCGCCAATCAGTAATGACGGGCGGGCGATGGTCAATTGCGGCCAATTTTGAGCGCGCAACGATTGCTCCATCTCGCCTTTGACCCGGTTGTAGAACACTGAGGATTTTGGATCGGCGCCGATTGCGCTAATGACGATCAGGTGTTTTGCCCCCATTTCCAGGGCGCGCTTGGCAAAGGCTACAACCATGTCGTGATCCACGGCGCGGAATGCTTCTTCTGAGCCTGCCTGTTTGATGGTGGTGCCCAGACAGCAGAAGGCCACCTCTACCGGGCCGCTCAGTTGCGGCAAGAATACGGCCGGGTCACCCACGGGGTTTTCCAGGTGCGGGTGAGCCGCCAATGGTTTGCGCGAGGGGGCCAGTACGCGCTTGATGGTAGGTTCGTTGAGCAGGCGGTCGAGCAGAAGCTCGCCGGTCAGGCCGGTGGCTCCTGCGAGCAGAATGTGCTGAGGCGTCAAGTACATGCGAGTTCTCCCTTGATACATTCAGCTTAGTCCTTCTTTGAGGGCTTGCTGTTCAACTGATTTATTGCAAAGCCCGTTTGGCTTGTTGCTGGCGCAGACGTTGCCAGTGATTCAGCACGCCTTTTGGCGCCCACATTTGCGGTTCTGACGCCTCGTAGCCGTCAGTTTGTTCGCGTTCAGCAATGGCCTCTTTAGCCAGCTTGAAGGCTTTTTGCAGGTCATCGGTCTGGTTCAGCGCCTGGGCAAACAAGGCGTTGCCGAAGTAGGTGAAATCGGCCTCTTCAGAGCAACCAAATGACACACGATCGGTGCGCGAGGCGGTCATGATCAGGGTTCTTTCATCTTTGAGCGCGGGGATAAAGCCGCCCGAATAGCACGATGAAATCACAATGACCTTGTCGCGGTTTTTCAATGGCTCCAGCGCTGCGGCGAGTTCATCGGCGGGCAGGTCTGCCAGCTCCAGACGCGGCTGGTCGAGTACCAGTTCATGGTCCTGGGTGCCGTGGCTGGTCAGGTAAATAAACACCAGATCTTCCGGCCCGGCGCGCTCGGCCAGGGTTTTGGCGGCGCGGTGCAGGTTTTCACGGGTGGCCATGGGGCGGTCCATCAGATGGTCGCGATGGTTGACCAGGGTGATGTGGCCGCGGCTGCCGAAACGGCTGGCGAGCATGTCGGTCACGTAGTCGGCTTCGCGCATGAAAACGCTTTGTTTGCCGTCGCCCGCAACCACCAGGCTGTACAACTCAATGGCCGGGGTTGAGGCCGGGACCGCTTGCAGTGCCTGGTTCAGCAATTCGCCCTGGTTGAGCAGGCCCAGTTCCAGGGTATCGGGCAGCAGGCCGCCCTGGGCGTCGCGAACCCGCTGGCCATTGATCCAGAAACCGCTTTCGACGGTGCCGTCACTGGCGGTCAGCGTGCCGTTGCCCTGATAGGTGTCTGCGGCAAAGTCGCCGATGTAGGTGCTGCCATCGGTCATGCTCAAGTGGCCGGGGCCATTGAAGCGCCACTCGCTGAACTGGCCGCGATAGTGGCTGCCATCGACGCCGATCAGTTCGCCTTTGCCGGTCAGTGCACCGTCTTTGAAGTCACCGATCCAGACGTCGCCGTCGGCGTTTTCATAGCGGCCTTTGCCGTTTAACTGGTTATTTTTGAACCCGCCGGCGTACTGGTCGCCGTCAGCGCTGTTGAACGTACCGTTGCCTTCGAGCTGGCCGTTGACGAAGTGCCCGCTGAATTCATTGCCGGTTGAGTCGCTGCGCTTGCCTTCGCCGTTGGGCTTGCCGTTGGCAAACTGGCCCTCGTACTGGCTGCCGTCGTCCAGTTCCAGATGGCCGAGCCCGGAAAACTCGTCATCGTGGAACTCGCCGCGATAGCTCATGCTGCCTTCTTTGAGCGTGCCTTCGCCTTCGCGACGGCCGTTCTTGAAGCCCCCCACATAGCTGCTGTTGTGGGTGGTCAGGCTGCCTTGGCCATTGAACAGGCCCTGCTCGAAATGGCCGATATAGACCTCGCCGTTGCTGCCGTGCCACTCGCCCTGGCCATGCCATTGGCCATTTTTGAACTGGCCTGCGTACCAACTGCCGTTTGGATAGTCGATACGGCCCTGGCCTTGCAGCAACCCATTGACCACTTCGCCCCGGTAACGGCCGCCATCGGGCAGGCGTGCGTCAGGCGGCAATAGCGATTCGCCATCGCCGCAGGCCGTCAGTAGCAGGGTCAAAGCAAGGGGAGCAAGTGGGCGCATAGCGGGATCCGGATAGTTAGGCTGCCGAGTATGCCGAAGCAAAAAAAGCTGTCTATAGGGGCAGATGAAACATGCGCAGATATTGTGTTTTTCAGTACAGCTGGTAGCAGAAAGTGATCCGCTTCGGTGAGCGGTGTCGGGACGTGCTTATAATGCTGCGCGAAAAAGATCGCTGGAGAGATGACATGTTGTTACGCGGCCTGACGTGGCTGGTGCTGTTTCAATTGCTGGGCACCGCCCTCAACCACTTGTTCATTCCGGTACTGCCCGGTCCGATTATCGGTCTGTTGCTGCTACTGGTGTATTTGCTGGTGTGTGGCCAGGTCAGCGAGCCCCTGAACGAAGCGGCCAAAGGTCTTTTGCGTTACTTGCCCTTGCTGCTGGTGCCGCCTGCGGTGGGCGTGATGGTGTATGCCGCCGATATTGCCGCTGATTTTTGGGCCATCGCCGGGGCGCTGGTGTTGTCGTTGTTGATCTCCATGGCGTTCGTCGGCGTCTTGATGCAGCGCTTGCTCAAGCCTCACGCCAACCGTGAGGAGCGACCATGAGTGTTGAATGGCAAAGTGCCTGGCAGTCGGTGATCCATCACCCGTTGTTTGGCATCGGCATTACCCTGGGGGCTTATCAACTGGTCCTCGCCGGGTACGAGAAAACCCGCTGGATCTTTCTGCAGCCGGTGCTGGCCAGCATGTTGCTGGTAATCGGGGTGCTGGTCAGTTGCGGGCTGACCTATGACGAATACCGCAAAAGCACCGACATCCTCACCATCCTGCTGGGCCCGGCTACGGTCGCGCTGGCGGTGCCGCTGTTCTTGAACCTGCGGCGAATCCGCCAGCTGTTCTGGCCTATTTTTACTACGCTGGTCATAGGCGGCGTATTTGCG
This sequence comes from Pseudomonas sp. PS01297, assembly GCF_029959305.1. Taxonomy (NCBI): domain Bacteria; kingdom Pseudomonadati; phylum Pseudomonadota; class Gammaproteobacteria; order Pseudomonadales; family Pseudomonadaceae; genus Pseudomonas; species Pseudomonas sp. PS01297. The sequence goes on along the minus strand of NZ_JASCPQ010000109.1, from coordinate 2,427 downwards.
ACCGGCCTGGTGGTGCTGTTGGCGTGGTGGTTTGGTGCCGAGCACATGGTGCTGATGACCCTGGCGCCTAAATCCGTGACCTCGCCGATTGCCATGCTGGTGGCCGAACAAATTGGCGGTGTGGCGGCGCTGGCGGCGGTGTTTGTGTTGATCACCGGGGTGATCGGGGCCATTTTCGGCCCACCCCTGTTGAACCTGCTTAAGGTGCGCAGCCCTGAAGCCCGTGGCATGGCGCTGGGCATGACGGCCCATGCGGTGGGCACTTCAGTGGCATTGCACGAAGGCGAAGAGGCGGGTGCTTTTGCGGCCTTGGCAATGAGTCTAATGGGCGTAGGCACGGCGGTCTTTCTGCCGCTGGCCGTGACCCTCGTGGTGTAAGGAGGGTTGTATGAAGCTGCCATTGTTCCCCTTGAGCACCGTCCTTTTCCCGGGCTGCGTGCTGGATCTACAAGTGTTTGAAGCCCGTTACCTGGACATGATTGCCCGCTGCATGAAGCAAGGCAGCGGTTTTGGTGTGGTGTGCATTCTGGAGGGCAGCGAAACCGGCGACATCGAGCCCGATATCGCCGGGATTGGGTGTGAAGCGCGGGTGAGTGATTTCCAGAAGCAGGAAAACGGCCTGCTGGGGATCCGCGTCGAGGGTGGTCGGCGTTTTGAGGTGCTGAACACCGAGTTGCAGCGTGACAACCTGCTGGTGGCCGACGTGCACTGGCTGGACGAGATCCCGGAGCAACCGTTGCAGGAAGAGGACCAGGACCTGCTGGCGTTGCTCAAAGCCCTGGCTGAACACCCGATGGTTGCCGCGCTGAACATGAACACCGAGGTCACTGGGCAGCAATCATTGGCCAACCAGTTGGCCTACCTGCTGCCCTTTGCCGAAGAAGACAAGGTCGATCTGCTGCAAGTGGACGACCCGCAGCAGCGCCTCGACGGGATCCAGGCCCTGCTCGAAGAGATGCAGGGCGAGATGCTTAATTGAGCGGTGTCCTTTTCGGATCAAAAGATCGCGAGGCAAGCTCGCTCCTACAGGCCCCTTAATAGGCGTAGCGCAGCAGTTCCTTGGACAAATGGCTGAGCATGAAAAAGCCATACAGCGCTGCGCACGACGGCAAGATCATCCACCAGACTTTCACCGGCACTGGCGTAAGCACCATGTAGCGCTGGGTCAAGGCCAGGGCGAAGGCGTTGACGGTGATGGCCAGGAACGCGCCCGCCATGATGTCAGTTGGCCAATGAGCGCCCAGGTAAATCCGTGACATGGCCACGGTCATGGCCAGCAAACAGCCGATCAGCACGCAGGTAATGCGCATGCGTTGCGGTTTTTCACGTCCCGCCAGAATCGCCAATGCCAAAAAGAACGCAAACGAGCCAGAGCTGTGGCCGCTGGGCATGCTGTAGCTGGTCAGCGGGTCGAGCAGTACGTCTGGGCGCATGCGCGCGAAGAAGTGCTTGGTGGCGGTGTTGGCAATGGCGGTAAACAGCGTGACCCCGCCAAAGAAGATCAAGGCGCGCCATTGTTTGTTGAAGAACAGCAACGCACACACCAGGGCGGCGGCCAGCAGTTGCGTGCGGAAGTTACCGATCTGCGTCACCAGCACGGCCAGCATGTCCATGGTGCTGCTGCGATGTTCTTGCACCAGGGCGCTGATGCCCTGATCGAACGCGGCCATGTGCGTGTAGCCAAAGAACACCGCCACCAGCAGCGCCAGGCTCAGGGTGCCGATCAGTAGCGTCGCTTTGGGTTGGCGGCGGACGTTGGCGTGGATGCTCAGGCCCAGCAGGGCGGCGATGCTGACGGCGACGATGGCAGCTTGTGGCCAGAAGTTTTCAGGCAGCGGCAAGCGGATCGCCGCCCCGGTCGCCCAGCCCGGCAGCAGGTAAGCGACCGACCAGCCTGCGCCGGCCAGCAAACTGACCAGAATGAAGCGCGGCAGCGGCATGTCGCACATCCCGGCCACCATCGGCAGCATGGGCCGCAGCGGGCCAATGAAACGGCCAACGATCAGGCTGACGATGCCGTAGCGCTGAAAGTAGTTTTCGGCGCCGGTCATCCATTCCGGGTGGGTGCGCAGCAAAGGCAAGCGCCGGATATTTTGATGGAAACGTCTGCCCAGCGCGTAAGACAACATGTCGCCCAGCAAGCCGCCGAGGAAGCCTAGCAGCAGAGTCTGGCCCAGCGACAGGGCGCCGCTACCGGCCAGCACTGCGATTGCAAACAACAGCACCGTGCCGGGCACGATGATCCCGGCAATGGCCAGGCATTCCACGCACGCCACGATAAAAACGGCCAGGCCCAGCCATTGCGGGTTGGTGGTGAGCCAACTGGTAACGCTATCGAGCCATGGGCCCATACTTCAACTTCCTTTTGTTTTTTGTAGAGGATCAGCTACCCCTGTAGGAGCGAGCTTGCCTCGCGATCTTTTGATC
>NZ_JASCPQ010000108.1:0-15981 GCF_029959305.1 Pseudomonas sp. PS01297 | reverse complement strand
TGGTAGCACCACGGTTTATCAGCAAACCGGGTGACGCCCATCGCGAGCAAGCCCGCTCCCACAAGGGCGATGCAGTGTGGATCAGCGTGGCAGCTTCAGGTTGTTCCAGATCGCCAGGCTCGGCTCAGACTGGTTCAAGGTATAGAAGTGCAGGCCCGGAGCGCCGCCATCGAGCAAACGCTCGCACATTTCGCTGATCACTTGCTCGCCAAACGACTGGATGCTGTTCGCATCATCGCCGTAGGCTTCCAGTTGCTTGCGAATCCAGCGCGGGATTTCTGCACCGCAAGCGTCGGAGAAACGCGCCAACTTGCTGTAGTTGGTGATCGGCATGATGCCCGGCACGATCGGGATCATGACGCCGGCCGCACGTACGCGCTCAACAAAGCGGAAGTAGCTGTCGGCGTTAAAGAAGTACTGGGTGATCGCACTGTCGGCGCCAGCGTTGGCCTTGCGCACGAAGTTGCTGATATCGTCTTCGAAATTGCGCGCCTGAGGGTGCATCTCAGGGTATGCCGCCACTTCAATATGGAAGTGATCGCCGGTTTCTTCACGAATGAAGCTCACCAGGTCATTGGCATAGCGCAACTCACCGCTGGCCATCCCCATACCCGAAGGCAGGTCGCCACGCAGCGCGACAATACGCTTGATACCTGCGCTCTGGTACTGAGTCAGCAGGCCACGCAAGTCGTCCTTGCTGTCACCGACACACGACAAGTGCGGGGCGGCAGGGACCTTGGCTTCGCTCTCCAGTTGCAGCACGGTGTTGATCGTGCGGTCACGGGTCGAGCCACCAGCACCGTAGGTGCAGGAGAAAAAATCCGGGTTATAGGTCGCCAGATGGCGAGCCGTGTTCATCAGTTTTTCATGTCCAGCATCGGTCTTGGTCGGGAAGAACTCGAAGCTGTAACGACGGTCTTGGGACATGGTCAAATCCTTGGCAATACAAAAGCCGAATACAAGCCCGCCCCCATTAGGGGGCGGGCTTGGCGATCCAATCAGTAACGGTACGCTTCAGGTTTGAACGGACCTTCAACCGTCACGCCGATGTAGTCGGCTTGTTGCTGGGTCAGTTGAGTGACCACGCCACCGAAGCCGCGAACCATTTCCAGGGCCACTTCTTCGTCCAGTTTTTTCGGCAGTACTTCTACGGTCAGACGCTCAGCTTGCAGTTCGGCAGGCAGGTCAGCGTATTTTTGGGCGAACAGGAAGATCTGCGCCAGTACCTGGTTGGCAAACGAACCGTCCATGATGCGGCTTGGGTGACCGGTGGCGTTGCCCAGGTTTACCAGACGGCCTTCGGCCAGCAGGATCAGGTAGTCGTCGTTCTGCGGGTCGAACTCGCCAGCGCCAGTGCGGTGTACCTTGTGCACTTGTGGCTTCACTTCTTCCCATGCCCAGTTTTTGCGCATGAAAGCGGTGTCGATTTCGTTGTCGAAGTGGCCGATGTTGCACACCACAGCGCGTTTTTTCAGCGCAGCCAGCATGTTCTTGTCGCACACGTTGACGTTACCGGTGGTGGTCACGATCAGGTCGATCTTGCCCAGCAGGGCCTTGTCGATGCTCGCTTCTGTGCCATCGTTCTGGCCGTTGATGAACGGCGAAACCACTTCAAAGCCGTCCATGCACGCTTGCATGGCGCAGATCGGGTCAACTTCGGAGACTTTAACGATCATGCCTTCCTGGCGCAGGGATTGAGCCGAACCCTTGCCCACGTCACCGTAGCCGATGACCAGCGCTTGCTTGCCGGACAGCAGGTGGTCAGTACCACGCTTGATCGCATCGTTCAGGCTGTGACGGCAGCCGTACTTGTTGTCGTTTTTGCTTTTGGTCACCGAGTCGTTCACGTTGATCGCCGGGATCATCAGCTCGCCTTTGGCCAGCATGTCCAGCAGACGGTGTACGCCGGTGGTGGTTTCTTCGGTCACGCCGTGGATCTTTTTCAGCATGGCCGGGTATTTCTTGTGCAGCAGCTCGGTCAGGTCGCCGCCGTCGTCGAGGATCATGTTGGCGTCCCAAGGCTGGCCATCTTTCAAGATGGTTTGCTCCAGGCACCACTCGTACTCTTCTTCGGTCTCGCCTTTCCAGGCAAATACCGGAATACCGGCAGCAGCGATAGCGGCAGCGGCCTGGTCTTGAGTCGAGAAGATGTTGCACGACGACCAACGCACTTCGGCACCCAGGGCAACCAGGGTTTCGATCAGTACGGCAGTCTGGATGGTCATGTGGATGCAGCCCAGAATCTTCGCGCCCTTGAGCGGTTGTTCTGCGGCATACCGACGACGCAGACCCATCAGGGCCGGCATTTCGGATTCAGCGATGAAGGTTTCGCGACGGCCCCATTGGGCGAGGGACATATCAGCGACTTTATAGTCGGTAAAACCTGCAGGCGTGTTTACAGCGCTCATTAAGAGCCTCCATTCGTTTAATCGCGAATGGGCGCCGTTGTGCGTTTAGTGCTTGCTCAGGGAACCCTGAACAAACAACGCCCCATCCGAGCCTGACAGGTAGAACCTGCTGCAGCGCCCCTCGGACAGGTGGCGGGAAAACGGTACCGGGTGAACATGACCGTTTTTGAAGCGAGGGAGATTATAGCCATCCGCGCCTGGGTTCCCAAGGGTTTATCCAAGGCTTTTTTATTTGCTTAATCGAGACCATAGTCCAAGGTTAATAGAGCTGAGCGCCGAGGTCTGACATCATGGCCGGCATCTAAGGCAAGACGGTCAGGAGCGAACATGAATTTTCACACCCGCAAATGGGTTAAACCCGAAGACCTCAACCCCAACGGCACCCTGTTCGGTGGCAGCCTGCTGCGCTGGATCGACGAAGAAGCGGCGATCTACGCCATTGTTCAGCTGGGCAACCAGCGCGTCGTGACCAAGTACATCTCCGAAATCAACTTTGTCAGCGCCTCGCGCCAGGGCGACATCATCGAGCTGGGCATCACCGCTACCGAATTTGGCCGCACCTCGATCACCCTGACCTGTGAAGTGCGCAACAAGATCACCCGCAAAAGCATCCTGACGGTCGACAAAATGGTCTTCGTCAACCTCGGTGAAGACGGCCTGCCAGCACCGCACGGCCGCACCGAGATCAAGTACGTCAAAGATCAGTTCCAGGATGAAAATCAGGCCTGATTACCTTTGACCTTGTCCCCGCTGCCGCGGGCTGCGGCAGCGATTACAGGTTTTGAGTGAACAGCCACCGATGGCGCGTGTCGTACGCTTATACACGCCACCGGTCATGCGCTCATGAACACTGAAAACAGCGGCAAAACGCCCAACCTGTCGGCTGATGAAAAGCACGACATCAGCAAAAACCAGCCCCCGCGTGCCGCTGTCCTGCACGAAATCATTCGCCTGCAAGGTGATCAGGAACTTGAGCGCAGCATTGCCGCCCTGTTCTGGTCAGCCCTGGCGGCGGGCCTGACCATGGGGTTGTCGTTGATGGCCATGGGCTTGCTCAACTCTCGCCTGCCCGACGCCGAAGGGTTCAAGGTCATCGCCAGCTTTGGTTACTGCGCGGGCTTTTTGGCGGTCATTCTCTCTCGCCAGCAATTGTTCACTGAAAACACCCTGACGGCGGTATTGCCGATCATGAGCAAACCCACGTTGAACAACTTCGGGCGGTTGTTCCGGCTCTGGTCCGTAGTGCTGATCGGCAACCTGATGGGTACTTTTCTGGTGGCCTACGTGATGCTGCACTTGCCGATTTTCGATACCCCGACCGACGAGGCCTTTCTGGAAATCGGGCGCAAGGTGATGGAAAACGACGTCAGCCAAATGTTCGCCAAAGGCATTGTCTCGGGCTGGATGATTGCAACCATGGTCTGGATGATCCCGTCCATGGAGAGCGCCAAGATGTGGATCATCATCCTCATCACCTACCTGATGGCGCTCGGTGACTTTACCCACATCGTGGTCGGTACCGCTGAGGTGTCCTATCTGGTCTTTGCGGGCGAGTTGCCATGGAAAGACTTCTGGCTGATCTTTGCCGGCCCGACACTGGCCGGCAACATCATCGGCGGCAGTTTTATCTTCGCCCTGATCAGCCACGCGCAAATCCGCAGCGACACCAAAAAGCCGCTAAAAAAAGCGTAATACGGCCCTGTAGGAGCGAGCTTGTCTCGCGATCTTTTGATCTTTTTAAAAGTTCGCAAGACAAGCGGGCGCCTACAGTCGTCTAGATCACGTAATGCGCAATAGCCACAAAATGCAGCAGGCTGCCGCAGATGACAAACAGGTGCCAAATGCCGTGGGCATGCCGCAGGCGGTGGTCGAGGGCAAAAAAGATAATCCCCACGGTGTACATCACCCCGCCCGTGGCAAGCCAGATAAAGCCCGCGGTCCCTAGCGCAGCCAGCAAAGGCTTGACCGCCACCAGCACAATCCAGCCCATCACCGCGTAAATCACGATCGACAAGATGCGCGCTTCAGAACGCGGCTTGATCTCTTGCAGCATGCCGATCACCGCCATGCCCCAGACAATCCCGAACAGCGACCAACCCCACGGCCCGTGCAGCGTCACCAGGCAAAACGGCGTGTAACTGCCAGCGATCAGCAGGTAAATCGACAGGTGATCAAACTTCTGCATGATCACCTTCGAACGCCCACGCACGCTGTGGTAAACCGTCGACACGCTGTACAGCAGCACCAGCGTCACGCCATAAATGGCCGCGCTGACAATTTTTTGCGGACTCCCGTCCAGACACGCCACCACCAACAACCAGATACTACCTGCCGCAGCCGCCACAGCCCCCACCAAATGGGTCCAGGCGTTGAGCTTTTCCCCGTGATACATGTGCAACATCCTCAATAGCCGATAGTGCGACGGTGCCACTGGTTACAACATAAGGGCCAACGTCGCGACCTTAAAGGGCAAGGGGGGGGTAAATCGAGATGGGGTTATTCCTGACCTGACATTTCAAGCGCATGAGTACAACCGATAAACAGTCCCAAAAAGGGAACGACAGGTCCCTTTTTGGGACTTATCAAGCCATCCGACAAAACAAGCCCATTGCACGCTATATCGGACGCGTCCCTTTCCCTTGCCCGAACTTTCCGAGACAATCCCGCACGCATTGCGCCTGAACGTTTACGCGCCTAGTCTCGCCCTGCCGCTGAAAAAATACAGCGGTCGGGTTTAGCAGCTCGGACAACGTTAGGCGTTTATCGCCCCCCTTCAAATCAGGCGCTACTTTTGGTCTGAATTATATGGTGGTCGTGCGCAGGGCACCTTCGGGTGCGCCGGGTCCCTAACGTTCCGGTCTGCTAACCTGCGCTCGGCTGCCACCCATCGTTTAGCAGCGAAGTTGGCAGCCTCTAACCACGTTAGGAGTTAGCCACAATGTTAAAAATCACCCCCGACCCACCGCATGACGGTTCGTCTGTCCCAGCGCCTGGTGTTGACCTGATGAATAATCAGGCAGCCATAGTTCGGGCCTTGAGTTTTTACTTGCCTGACACGCCACCGCCCCCTGTCAACTCCGACACCGAAGAAGCTTTGGTGCATGCATCAAGCTTGTTGCGTTGTGCCAGCGTCTCAGCAGTTGAAGCAAGCAACCATTTGGACGGGACACAGCGCGATCTGGTGTTGTCGGTGCTGCACTTGGTGGATATGGCCAGAACACAGGTTGAAAAATCCTTGAGTAGCCTCAACCCACGCTGATCCGGACATGCGCCTGTTTCGCGGCAGGCGCATTAACCTCCAGAAACAGCAGGATAAAAAATCGAATCAATAGACTGCACAACCCCCTGTAGGAGCGAGCTTGTCTCGCGATCTTTTCAACGATCAAAAGATCGCGAGGCAAGCTCGCTCCTACACGGGGTCGGGCGTTTCTGGCTCGCTACCCGACAGCACCAGCCTCTCCAATCCCAGTAGATCCGGGATTTTTGCCACGCTCTCGCCCACTTGCACCGCCGCGCGTTCGAACGGGCTGAGGGGCACGTCGACGAAGCTCAGTTGGCTGTCGAGCCGGTAAGAGCGCGGGATGCCTTGCACCACCAGGCCGATGAATTTGAGGCGCGGGTCGCCGCTCAGGGTGTTGAGGATGACAATGCGCGCGCGCTCGCCGATGACCAAGGGGCCGCCGCAAGCCGCTTCGAAGCTGATCAGCGGCAGTTCGCGGTCGCGCCAGTTGATTTGCCGGACGTGCCAGGACGGTGAGTCGATACTCGGCTCGCCACGCTGCCAGTCGATCAGTTCGGCAATCGCCACGTTGGGCAGGAGCAAGTAGCGGTCGGCCAACGGCAAGAGCAAGCAGGTCAGGCTGCCAACGCGGTGATCAAGCATGGAAGTTGCTCCAGTAGGCAATGCGTTCCAGCAACACCGACTCTTGATACGGCTTGCCCAGGTAGTCGTTGACGCCAATCGCCATCGCGCGGTTCTGGTGCTTTTGCCCGGTACGCGAGGTGATCATGATGATCGGCAGGTCTTTGAGACGCGGGCTGTTGCGCACGTGGGTGGCCACTTCAAAGCCGTCCATGCGCGGCATTTCGATGTCCAGCAGCATCAGGTCCGGGATGTGGTCTTCGAGCACGCTCATGGCGTCGACGCCGTCTTTGGCAGTGATGACGTTCATGCCGTTGCGCTCGAGCAAACGGCTGGTCACCTTGCGTACGGTCACTGAGTCGTCGACCACCAAAACCAGCGGCGGGCGCACCGCCGGGGTGAATTCCAGTACGCCGTTGGCTTCATTGATCGCCTGCTGCAAGGGCTGACGCGCCTGATGTGCACGCAGGTAGGCGAGCAGATCGAGGATCAGTACCACGCGGCCATCACCCAAAATGGTCGCCCCCGACACGCCTTGCACCCCGGTAAATTGCGGGCCAAGGCTTTTGACCACGATTTCACGCGAGCCCGCCAGCGCATCCACGTGCAAGGCCACCCGCTGGTCATTGCAATGCACCAGCAACACCGGCAGCGAATGGTTTTGCCCGATCAGTTGGGGTTTGCCCACGGTTTGCAGCAATTCGCCCAGGTAACGCAGGTCGTAATCCTGGCCCGCGTAGTGGTACATGGGCGGGTCGAGCTGGTAATAGTCTTCAAGCTCGTTGGGCATCACGCGCACCAGGCCCTCAACAGTGTTAAGCGCGATGGCGTATTGCTCGTCGCTGCACTGCACCATCAAGGCACGGTTGAGTGACACGCTGAACGGCAGGCGGATCTGAAAGTGCACCCCTTGGCCCGGCACCGAGTCGATGGTCATGTTGCCGCCCAGTTGGCGCACTTCTTCGTGAACCACGTCCATGCCGACGCCGCGCCCGGAAATCTGGGTGATTTTTTCAGCGGTAGAGAAGCCCGGCTGCAAGATGAACTGCAACACGTCACGGTCGCTGACCATCATTTGCGGGTCTAACAGACCGCGCAGGATGGCCTTGCGCCGCACCGCTTCGAGCGGCACCCCGGCGCCATCATCGCGAATGTCGAACACCACGTCGCCGCCTTCGTTGGACAGCTCCAGGGTAATCAGCCCCTGCGCCGGCTTGCCGCTGGCCTCGCGGACAGCGGTAGGCTCAAGCCCGTGGTCCACGGCGTTGCGTAGCATGTGTTCAAGCGGCGCAACCATGCGCTCCAGTACATTGCGGTCGATTTCAGCTTCGGCGTTGATCACGCTGAACTCGACCTGCTTGCCCAACTCAGAAGCCACTTGGCGCACCACGCGTTTGAGGCGCGGCAACACCCGTTCGAACGGCACCATGCGGGTGCCCATCAGGCCTTCCTGCAACTGGGTGTTCACCCGCCCCTGTTTCTGCAGCAGGCTGTAGGCGTCCTGATTGCGCGCCGCCAGGGTGGCCTTGAGGTCGAGCAAGTCCGAGGCGGACTCAAACAGCGCCCGCGACAGTTGGTGCAGTTGGGAATGGCGGTCCATTTCCAGCGGGTCAAACTCGTCGTAAGCCACGCCATCGACTTCGGCGTGCTGGCGGCTGTGAATGCGGCTTTGGGTTTCGGTGTCGAGCCGACGCAACTGATCGTGCATGCGCTCAAGGGTGGTCTGCATTTCGTTGAGGGCGATCTTGCCGTCGTTGACCTGCTGCTCCAGACGCCCGCGAATCATCGAGGTTTCGCCCGCCAGGTTGACCAGGTCTTCGAGCAATTCGGCCGGCACCTTGAGCATGTCCAGCCCTGTGCGCTCGGCCTCGGGAAGCAACCCGGCGGCGGGCTCGGGCTTGCTCACCGCCGGGCTCTGGACGGCTTGCCGGACGCTGCGTTCAACCCGCTGAATATGCTCGATCAACACCTGTGGCGAAGGCACCGGCTGACCGCTGCGCAGAGCGTCGAGCATCTGCGCCAATTGGTCGTGGCTGCGTTGTAACAAGGTAAACAATTCAGCGCTGGGAGACAGAAAACCTAATGAAATGTCTTCAACCAGGGTTTCCAGCTCGTGGGCAAAATCCCCGATGGCGCTGATTTCGACCATCCGCGCCCCGCCTTTGAGAGTGTGCAGGTCGCGCAGCAGGTTTTCGTCTTCAACGGTGTTTTGCGGCTCGGCCTGCCAACGCACCAAGGCCGCACCGGAGCTCTCCAGCAGGTCAAACGCCTCTTCCAGAAAGATATCCAGCAGCTCCGGGTCGATGCCGTTTTGTGGCGCAGCAGGCGTTGTCTCTGGCGTGGCGTTACTCGGCTCAGTTGGGGCTGCGTTGCTGTGCCGAAGGGTGCGAATGGCCTCGATCAGTTCGCTCGGTTCGTCCAGAGGCGTGTGGTGACGCAGTTGTTCGAGCATCACCAGCAGTTGTGCATGGCAGAGTTCCAGCAGACGCGCCAACGTCGGGCTCTCGCTCAAGCGGCGGTCCAGCAACCCTTCGTATAAGTGCTCCAGCTCGTGGGCCAGATCGCCAATCGGCACGATACCGGCCATGCGCGCGCCGCCCTTGAGCGTGTGCAAGTCTCGTTGCAGCGAGGACAACGGCGCCAGGTTGTCGGGCTCATTGATCCAGCGCCGCAAGGCGTGGCTGGTGCTGTCGAGAATATCCACCGCCTCTTCGATAAAGATGGCGACGATTTCATCGTCCTGCGCGTCGTCCTGCCCGGCATCCAGTTGCGCCGTGGCGGCGCCCAGTTCTGTGATGTCCAGGGTCTGGTTGCCTTCACGGCGGATCAGGCCGGTAGCGTCCGGCGCCAAGCCTTCATGCAGCAGCGCCTGTAGCGCGTCGATGCGTTGCGGTTGTGGGGTGATCTCTTGCCCGGCGGCCAATTGGTCGAGCATGTTGATCAGCGCTTCCTGGGCCTCGTCGGCCTCCTGAAAGAACCGCTCGCTGACCACCAGGCTGCTTTCTTCTACCGCGCCGTACAGGTCGAGCAAGGCTTCGCACAGCGCATCTACGGGCTGCAGGTCGAGCAAAAAGGCCGACTCGCCCAAGTCGGTCAGTTGGTCCAGCAGACGCTGGAGGCCGTCGCGCTCATGGGGGTGTTGCCGCCAGTGGCGCAACAGCGTTTCGGCCTCGAACAGAATGTCCATGCTCTGGCCCAAAAACTCGCTGATACGCTGCGGGTCCCGCGGGGCCGTCAACGTGCCCGAAGACGCATTCAGGGCCATGTCCAACCGTTTGCTGACCCATAGCCCGATGCGCTCGATCAAGGCCCGGGCGCCACGGATCTCGGCCAGCGGATCGAGGTCCAGCTGTTTGAGGCCGCGATGCAGCAAGCTGTCGGCTTCAAGCAGCAAGTCAATTTCTTCAACGTCCAGCTCAAGGTGATGGGCCTTGTACTCACGCACCAGGTAATCCAGCGGCGCCGCCAGCTCGGCCATTCTGAGCACGCCCGCCATGTGCGCGCTGCCTTTGAGGGTGTGCATGGCCAACTGCAAATCGTCTGTGGCGTACAGCGGCACGTGCTCGCTGGCCAGGTCCAGAAAGTGGTTAAGGCTGTTGAGGTGGGTTTGCGCTTCCTGGCGGAAGATATCCAGCAATTGCGGATCAAAACTGCCGCTCTGCTGCTCGATCTGCAGCGGCTGCGGGCGCCCCTTGGACAGGCTGTGGGCGCGGGCCGCGAGCTGGTCGACATCGTGATGCTGACGCTGGCTACGATCGGCGAATTCCTGGATCAATTGCGGCAGGAGCACCAGCGCCTCTTCCAGCAATTGATCAATCGCTGGGGACGGCGCGACTTTGCGTTCGATCACCCGGTTCAGCAAGTTCTCAACGGCCCAGGCCAGCTCCGCCAGCACCAGCGCACGCACCATGCGACCGCTGCCCTTGAGCGTATGAAAGGCTCGCCGCAGTTCGGCCAACGCGGCGCTGTCGGCCGGGTTAGCAACCCATTGCGGCAAGGCGTCGTGCAGGGCAATCAAGACTTCGTCAGTCTCTTCCAGAAAGACTTCCAGCAGTTCTTCATCCACCGGTTCTTCGTCTACCGGCGGTGGCAACAAGCTTTGCGGGATGTGCTGCGCGGGCGGGTTCAACGGCAGCGGGCCGGCCAATACCTGCGCCAGGCTCTGCATCACCTGAGGGTCATCCGGGGTCTGCACCGCTGACCTGGCCTTGACGGGAGGCGCGTTGAGCGACTCATCGAGCACCAGCACATTGCGCTTGGCGGGCGCGTAACCCAGCGCTGTGAGGCTCTTTTCAGCGCGCTCCAGCACCTTCTCGCTGGCGGCGCCGGGGTCCAGCGCCAAACGCTCCAGGTAGTACTCGATGCTGATCAACGCATCCGCCAACTGATCAAGCTGCGCGTTGGCGGGCAGCGGGCCCGCCAACAAATGCTCTTCGACAAAATCGTGACAGCTGTTGAGCAGGCCAGCGACCCGCCGCAGCGGGATCATCGCCAGCGCGCCACGGATCTGCGTCAGCACGCCAAGCAACGGTTGCAGGTGCTGGCGGTCGTGACCGTCGGCGAGAAAATCAGTGATCAGGTCTTTGACCTCTTCAAGGCCAATACGCGCTTCTTTGATCACCAGTTGGTGAATCTGAATCAGATCAGTGGTGGGCAGGCGGCTCTCTTCCCGCGAAGACGGCTCGACATTGCCGACCATCCCGGCCAGCGTGGCTTCGACGTACAGCAAGGCGGCAGCCACATCCATCAACACGGCGTCTGTCGGCTCGCGCTGCCCTTGGGCGATGCCCTGGACCACCGCCAACTGGTCGATGATGACTTTTCGCGGCTGGCCAAAACCGAGCACCGCCAAGGTGTCGGCGATCTGGCGCAACGGCGCCATCAGGCTGCTCAACTCGGACACGTGTAAACGGTCACTGCGCACAAACAGATCGAGGCGTTCCTTGACCCGCACCAGCTCTTCGCACAAGGCCGACACCACCGAACGCATGGCATCACGGTCAGGCCCCGCCAGCCGCGCCCGCTCTTCGTCGACCATGGCCGCATCGGGCATGGCTTCGTCCAGCTCGTAACGGTTTTTCAGCGCGAGCATCTTGGTGGTCGGCTGTTCGGCCTTGGCGATGTAAAACAGCAAGCTGGTGAGCAGTTCATCCGGCGCTGGCTGGTTGACGCCCTCAATACCTTGCTCCAGCAAGCGATTGAGTTCTTTGTCGGACTCATTGAGCAAGCTGCGCAACGCCGGGCTATTGGCCACACGGCCGCGCAACATGCCGTCCAGCAAGGCCGAGGCGACTTTCCACAACGCGTTGATGGGCGCGCCCTGGCACAGGCTTTCAAGTTGGCTGAAAACATTGGCCAAGCGCTCCAGATTGCCGCGCACGTCTTCCTCACCCTGCAAACCGTTTAACGCGGCTTGCAGCGCGTGGCGCAGGGTCATGATCTGGCGCGGCCATTCGGCGGGGATCAAGTGCGCCAGGGCGGTTTGATCCAGTGTCGGCAATGTCTGTAAATCGGGGCTGAACAGGCTGGTTTCTGACAGCAGGCTTTCGCCACGGGCGGTGCGTAGATCGTTGATTAACGGCAGCACCACCAGCGGCCAGTCACGCCGGGCCGTGTGAACGCGGTCCAGGTACAGCGGCAACTGGTTGAAGGCTTGCATCAACAGGCGCAGGGCTTCTTCGGTCTGGCTGACACGGCCCTCCTGCAAGGCGACCACTAAGTGTTCGGTTTCTTCGGCCAGCAGGGCGGCACCATAAAACTCCACCATCAGCAGGCTGCCGTGCACCTGATGAATACACGCCAGGCATTGCTCCAACGCCTCGGCAGCGGGCTGCAGGACATAGTCCTCCAGCGCCGTACGCGCCTGTTTCAAGGTGTCGGCAATCTCGTCTTTAACCCATTCGAGGGCTACGTAGTCGCGCCGGTCAACCATAACAACTCCAGTCTGAATGTCGCACTACTGCGGCTCTCGGGGTTTTGGCGAGGCGGGCAAGGTGAAACCGGACACCGAGCGGCGCAGTTGGCTGGCCATCTTGGCCAGATTGCCAATGCTGTCGGCGGTGGCGGTCGAGCCGGACGAGGTTTGATTGGTGATTTGCTGAATGACGTTCATGGTCAGGGAGATCTGCGCAGCCGAGCTGGTTTGCTCTTGCGCTGCGTTGGAGATGCGCTGAATGAGGTCTGCGAGGTTTTGCGACACCCCTTCGATCTCTTCCAGCGCCACCCCGGCGTCGTGGGCCAAGCGCGCACCGCGCACCACTTCGGTGGTGGTTTGCTCCATGGAAATCACCGCTTCATTGGTGTCGGCCTGAATAGCCCGCACCAGCGTCTCGATTTGCCGGGTTGCCGCCGACGAGCGCTCCGCCAGACGCTGTACTTCGTCCGCCACCACGGCAAACCCGCGCCCGGCGTCACCGGCCATGGACGCCTGAATAGCGGCGTTCAACGCCAGAATGTTGGTCTGGTCGGCAATGTCATCAATCAGGCTCACAATGTCGCCGATTTCCTGCGAAGACTCGCCCAAGCGTTTGATGCGCTTGGCCGTGTCCTGGATCTGGTCGCGGATGTTGTCCATGCCGCGAATGGTGTTGTGCACCACTTCGTTGCCTTTGTTGGCAATCGCCACCGAACGCTCGGCCACCGCCGAAGACTCAGAGGCGTTGGCCGACACTTGATCAATCGACTGCGCCATATGCTGCACCGACCCGGACGCCTCGGCGATCTGCTGCGCCTGATGCTCCGAAGACTCCGCCAGTTGCATGGCCGAGGCCTGGGTTTCCTGCACGGCGGCCGCCACCTGGCCTGCTGTCAGGTTGATGGTGGCCACCAGCTCGCGCAGTTGGTCGATGGAATAGTTGATGGAGTCGGCAATGGCCCCGGTGAAGTCTTCGGTAACCGAAGCAGTCACGGTCAGGTCGCCGTCGGCCAGGTCTTCGATTTCATCGAGCAGCCGCATGATTGCGTTCTGATTGCGCTCGTTCTTTTCAGCGGTTTCACGCAGTTGGCGATTGGTTTCGCGAACCATCACCAGCCCGATCAGGATGATTGACGCCAGCGCCAGCAAGCCCAGAACGTAGCCACCGATGATGTCCAGCGAGCGACCGTTGGCCAGGTTTTCAAAGCCGTTGGCCAGGGTTGAGGCTTCATCGAGCAGGGTCTGCGACAGGCTGAAAATGGTGTTGGCGGCTTCGCGCACGTGGAACAGTTGAGGCGAGGTTTCGAGGATTTCATCCACCGAGCCCGAGACAAACTGGAACAGCTCGGAAATCTCCAGCAGGCGGGCGCGGGCGTCCTTGTCTTCGACTTTAGGAATGCGCAGCCCGTCATTGCCTTCGAGCATGGCATTAAGCACTTGGCCGAAGCGGTTGGCATCACGGCCAAACGCATCGGCCGCCTGCGCCGCCGTTTCATCGCCCGCCAGCACTGTATTGACCGCGCCTAATATGCGCTCGGCCAGCAACGACTGGCGCTGGGCCAATGCCACCTGGCTGGCCGGGGCGCCGCGCTGTAACAAAATTTCGACGACTTTTTCGTACTCAACCTGTAGCTGCGGCACGGTCTCGGCCAAGGTAGCCGCCACTTGGTGCAACGACAGCACGGTTTGCTCACTGGCCAGAATCGCGTTGGTGCTTTCCAGCAACTGGTCCCAATCGCGCTGAACCGACTGCATTTCTTTGCGCACCGCTACCGGCGCAGGCGGCAAGCCGGTGCTGGGGTCACCTTTTTGCAAGTACTCCCAACGCTGGCTGAAGTCGTTGCGCGCATCGCCCAGCAACTTGAACGCGGCGGCCTTGCCAGCGGCAGCTTCGGTGGCGTTTTTGGCGATGCGCTGGGACAGCACGCGTAACTCACCCGCGTGGCTGATGTATTGCTTGTCGTAGTTGGACTGGGTGTTGAGGTAAGCAAAGTTGGCGAACAACAGCATGATGAACACGATCAGGGCGATAAAAAGCACGATGATCTGCGAACGACTGCGCGACCCTTCCAGTGGTTTAGCGGTATTGGCTGTGCTCATCAGTCAGGCCTTGGCATCCCGTAGTAAAGCAAAAGGTAAAACGCGTGCCCCACTCACACCGCGACGGCCCAGAACTGGGGCGCCTGGGCCAGCACAAACGGGCTGAACACCCACCACTCTGGCTGGCCGGCAAAGCGTCCCTGGATAAAAGGCACCAACATCAGGTTGGGTAACGCCTGCACGTGGGTGTCCAGCTCCGGTTGGTCAAAGTGCTGCATGCCCAGCACTTCATCCACCTGCAAGCCAACAAACACGTCTTTGTATTCCAGCACCATCACCCGCCGTTGCTTGCGCAGGGGCGACGGCTCAAGCCCGAAAAAGCTGCACAGATCAATGATCGGCAACAATTGCCCACGCAGGTTGGCCACCCCTTTGACCCACGGCTTTACCCCCGGCAGCAAGGTAAACCGTGGCTCGTGGAGGATCTCGGCGATTTCGCCCATGGGCGCCACAAAACAATGCTCGCCCATCCGAAAACCGATGCCGCTCCAACTCCCGGCCTGTGCCTGCACCGGCGCCAGACCTGCTGCCAAAGCGCGGCAGCGTTGGTCTATCTCAAACAGCAGTTCGAAGGCGGTCAGTGAGTCAGGCATTGGCAGGCCGTCATTGAGGGTGGC
Organism: Pseudomonas sp. PS01297; assembly: GCF_029959305.1. Classification (NCBI taxonomy): domain Bacteria; kingdom Pseudomonadati; phylum Pseudomonadota; class Gammaproteobacteria; order Pseudomonadales; family Pseudomonadaceae; genus Pseudomonas; species Pseudomonas sp. PS01297. The sequence continues at coordinate 1,080 of NZ_JASCPQ010000108.1, read as the reverse complement.
TGTCAGCCAGCACGTTCTTGAGCGTCAGGATCAGCTTTTGCTCGTCTACCGGTTTGGTGATGTAAGCCTTGGCGCCCTGACGCGTTGCCCAGACCATGTCGGTTTCCTGGTCTTTGGTGGTCACCATGATGACCGGAATATGGTTGGTTTCCGGGTCTTTGCTCAGTTGGCGCGTGGCCTGAAACCCATTAAGGCCGGGCATCACGATGTCCATCAGCACCGCATCGGGTTTTTCCTGACGAGCCAGGGCCACGCCATCGGCGCCGTTTTCAGCCTTCAGCACGACATGACCATGTTTTTCCAGCATGCCGGTCAGTTTGAACATTTCGGTCGGCGAGTCATCGACGATCAGAATGCGAGCCATGGTGTTCCCCATCTAAAAGGTAATCGGCCCTCGGGGCCGAGCGTCATTGAACGTTCGGGACGATATCAAAACCCGGTACATGGGCCTTGATGGCATTCAGCAGTTCATCTCTGCTGAAGGGCTTGGTCAAAAATTGATCAGAGCCGACTATGCGTCCCTTGGCCTTGTCAAACAAACCGTCCTTGGAGGACAACATGATCACTGGAGTCATTTTGAACGCCCGGTTGTTCTTGATCAGGGCGCACGTCTGATAGCCATCCAGGCGCGGCATCATGATGTCGACAAAAATAATGTGTGGATGATGGTCAACAATCTTGGCCAACGCATCAAAACCGTCGATGGCCGTAATGACCTCGCAGCCCACGTTTTTCAGCAAGGTTTCAGCGGTCCGGCGAATGGTTTTCGAGTCATCGATCACCATCACCTTCAAGGCGCTGGAATGCGTGTCCATAGGTGCCCTACCATCGCCACGGCGAACCGTTTTGTTACAACTGTGTCGCCTAAAACCGCAAATCCTTGAAGGACAAGGGCTGTAAGCACTGTGCGAGCCTTTTTAGCACAGTCGCGACCTGCAATCTATCAGACGGTTTTTCCTTGACCATCCACCGCAGTCAGCGCCACTCTTGCGCCAATTTCGAGAGTCAGCAGATGACCTGTAGGAGCGAGCTTGCCTCGCGATCTTTTGATCTTTTTAAAGATAGCGAGGCAAGCTAGCG